>DATJOV010000219.1:0-3359 GCA_035506735.1 Acidimicrobiales bacterium
GGGCACGGCACGCCGGTCAGCGTGCGCAGGGGGCAGGGCACCCCCACCGAGGCGGGCAGGTGGGCCAGGACGAGGCCACCCCCCACCACCCCGGCGGCCGGGACCCGGAGGCGGTGGAGCTCGACCTCGTAGGGGGCGGTGGCGAGGGCGAGGGGACGGCTCACGCCGAGGGCGGTGTGAGGGAGAACCCGGTGGCGGGGACCCGGAGCACCACCGTGCCGCAGATCTTGTCGGCGATGGTCTGGCGGTTCTTGTCCCACAGGGGGAACAACCAGCCGATGAGGCAGATCACGCTGTCGACGATGTGGCAGATGAGCCGGACGATGGCCATGCCGGGCCCGATGGGCTGGCCCGTCTGCTGGCCCACGCACCTGAGACCCACCACCCGCATGCCGGGCGACTGCCCCGTCTGGCCGATCTGCACGGCGAACCAGACCTGCACGGCGAGGCCGAGGAGCTGGAAGATGAAGTACAGGCGGGGGCCGAGGACGAGCCCGATGGCGTCGAGGACGAAGACGATGAGGAAGTCGATGATCCAGCCCCCGGCCCGGGGCGCCCAGTCGGCCAGGCCCCCCGAGGTCTGGCCCCCGTAGCCGGGACCGGTGGCGTAGGCCCCCATGGGGGGACCGCCGAAGCTCCCGGGGGGCGGGGTGCCGGGAATCTGCCAGTCCCCGCCGCCCGGGGCCCCGTAGGCGGGGGGGGCGCCGAAGGTGCCCGGGGGGGCGTCGGCGCCCGGGTAGCCCGGGGGCGGGGGTGGGGCGGGGGGGAGCCCGCCCGCCTCGGGGTAGGGCGGCGGGGGTGGGGTGTAGGGGGCGGGTGCCGGGGGCTGGGGCTGCACGGCACCGGGCTCGCCCGGACCCGGGGGCGGCCCGGGAGCCCCTTCGGCGGGTCCGGCGCCGGCCGGCGCACCCGGCACCGGTGCCGCCGCCCCGCAGTTCTGGCAGAACGAGTCGTCCATTCCGACGTAGGCACCGCAGTGCGCGCACACGGCCATGGCACGCTCCTTCGCAGAGGTGAGCTCCGGCGCGTCCGGATCCCGCGCCGGCGGCGATCTTCGCACGCGCTGGGTGGTCGGCGGCGGATGGGGTTCGCCCTCGCCCCCCGCCGCGGGTGGGGCCGGGCTACAGGGTCAGGACGCCCCGGGCCAGCTTGCCGGCGTGCATGTCCTCGACGATGTCCCGGAAGCCCTCCAGGGGCCGGGTCTCGGTGACGAGCTCGTCCAGCATGAGCCGGCCCGAGAGGTAGAGCTCGACCATGAGGGGGATGTCGTGGTGGGGGCGGCTGGCCCCGTAGCGGCACCCGATCAGGCCCCGGTCCACGTAGGCCAGGTTGTTGATGTCCACGCTCACCTCGCTCCCCCGGGGGGGCACGCCGATGGCCACCGCCGTCCCCCCCCAGTCGAGGGCGTCCACGGCGTTGCGCAGGACGGCGGGGTGGCCCACGCAGTCGAAGGCCCACGTCACCCCGCCCGGGCCCAGGGCCCGGGCCATGGCCTGGGGACCGTGGGGCACGATCTTCTTGATCTCCGCCACGGCGTCGCTCTGGCCGGCGTCGACGAAGTGGGTGGCCCCGAACTGCCGGGCCAGGGGCTCCTTGGCGGCCACGGTGTCGACGGCCACGATGCGGCTGGCCGAGCACAGCCGCAGGGCCTGGATGACGTTGAGGCCCACGCCGCCGACGCCGAACACCGCCGCCGTCTCCCCCGGGGCGACCCGGGCCCGGTTGAGGACCGACCCCACCCCGGTGAGGACCCCGCAGCCGATGAGGCAGGCCGAGGTGAGGGGGACCTCCTTGGCGATGGGCACGGCCTGCACCTCCTGCACGACGGTGTACTCGGCGAAGACCGAGGCGGCGGCGAAGTTCGAGGCCGGCTCGCCGTCGTAGGTGAAGGGGGTGGAGACGTTGCCCAGGCTGCGGATGCACATGGTGGGGTGGCCGGTGTTGCAGGCCCGGCACGTCCCGCAGCTGGCCAGGGTGGCGATGACCACGTGGTCCCCGGGCTTGACCGAGCGCACCAGGGAGCCCACCGCCTCCACCACGCCCGCCCCCTCGTGGCCGAGGACCGAGGGCGCCTTCCAGGGGATGGTGCCGTCGAGCACCGACAGGTCGGAGTGGCACACCCCGGCCGCGGCGATCTTGACCTTGACCTCGGTGGGCCCGGGCTCGGCGACCTCGAGCTTGTCGGTGACCTCGGCGTCGGCTCCGGTGTAGACGATCCCTCGCATCAGCTTCCTTTCCTGGCCTGGCCGGCGCCCGACCCGCCCGGGGCGAGTCGGGAGCGCAGCTCGGTCTTGAGCACCTTGCCGCTGGCGTTGAGGGGCAGCGACGCCACCACCTCCACCCGGCGGGGCACCTTGTAATTGGCCATGCGCTCCCGGGCCCAGGCCACGAGCTCGTCGGGCAGGGCGGCGCCCTCGGCGGCCCCGGGGCGCGGCACCACGAAGGCGCACCCCACCTCGCCCAGGCGCTCGTCGGGCACCCCGACCACCGCCACCTGGGCCACGGCCGGATGCCCCAGCAGGGCGCCCTCGATCTCGGCCGGATAGGCGTTGAAGCCCCCCACGATGAACATGTCCTTCTTGCGGTCGGTGATGCGGACGTTGCCGTCCCCGTCCATGACGGCCACGTCGCCCGTGTGGAGCCAGCCCTCGGCGTCGATGGCCTCCGCCGTGGCCTCGGGGTCCTCCCAGTAGCCCTGGACGACGGTGTAGCCCCGCACCACCACCTCACCCGGATCCCCCCGGGGCACCTCGCGCCCGGGGTCGTCGACCACCCGCACCTCGAGGCCGGGGATGGCCCGGCCCGAGGTCCCGGCGATGGTCTCGGGGGGGTCGCCCCGCCGGCACATGGTGACGGTGCCGGTGGACTCGGTGAGCCCGTAGGCGGTGAGCACGGTGTCGAAGCCGAGCTCGCTCCCCATGCGCCGGACCAGCTCCACCGGCACCACGGCCGCCCCGGTCACGGCCAGGCGCAGGCTGTCCAGGTCGTACTGGGCACGGCGGGGGTGCTCGAGGATCGACTGGTAGAGGGTGGGCGGCCCGGGCAGCACGGTGATGCGCTCCCGGGCCACGGTGTCGAGGACCTTGTCCACGTCGAAGACGGGCTCGGGGACGATGGTGGCGCCCTGCATGAGGCAGGCCATGATGCCCGCCTTGTAGCCGAAGGTGTGGAAGAAGGGGTTGACCACGAGGTAGCGGTCCCCCTCGGTCAGGCCCACCACGGCCGACCAGGTGGCGAAGGTGCGCAGCGTCTGGGCGTGGGTGGTCATGGCCCCTTTGGGCCGGCCCGTGGTCCCCGAGGTGAAGATGATGTCGGACAGGTCGGCGCCCGCCACCTCGGCCCAGCGGGCCCGCTCGGCG
>DATJOV010000220.1:0-5206 GCA_035506735.1 Acidimicrobiales bacterium
CAGCCGTTGACGTCGATGTTCTCGATCTGCTCGTCGTCGATCAGGGACTGGAGCCGTCCCAGTCCGAACAGCGCGTCGAGCACCGCCGCCGCCACCCGAAGCTCCTCGTCGGGGACGAGAGGAGGGGCGCCCCCGGCGATCGACGCGCCGGCGTGATGCTGGAGCCGGGAGAAGGTGAGTTGGCGCGCCAGCTCACGCCGGTCGTCGAGGGCGAGGGTGTGGCCGCCGGCGGAGGCGAGGTCGTCGGCCACTTCGGCGCGGACGACGGCGACGAGGTCGTGGGCCTGGGCCCGCGCTGCGGTCACGTCCACGCACCGTGGCCGTTCGAGGAGACGGGGAGACCGTCGTGGCCGGCCGCCGGGTCCCGCCTCCCCGGGGGCCCCTCGGCCCGGCCGGGACGAGCGGCGGGGACGGAGCCCGCCGCCAGGTGGCGGGCCACCACCCGGGCCGAAGCGACGAGGCGGCTCCGGGCCAGCCGGGTGGCCTTCCCGGGCACCCCGGCGACGATGGCGGCGGCGGTGTGATCGAGCGGGATCTCGGCCAGCACGGCCACCTCGAGGGCGTCCTCGAGCTCCTCCACGCGGTAGGCGCTCGTCCCCACCGTGACCACGGCGCAGACGCCCCCGGGGGCAGAGGACCGCAGCGACCCCACCGCAGCGCGGCCGTGGGCGATCCCGGCGGCGTCGGGGCGGACCACCACCACCACCTGGTCGGCCGAGGCGAGCAGCGTCTCCTGACCGCGGCACCCGTCGTCGAGCCGGCCGCAGTCGAGCAGGACGTCGTGCTCCTCGGGGAGGATCCCCGCCCCGAGCCGGGCCAGCTCGGCGTCCAGGCGGCGAGCCGCCGTGGCGTGCACCGGTCCGACCAGGGCGGCCAGTCCCCCGGGGAGCTCCTGGAGGTGGTCCTCGACCGGCGCGGCCGAACGTTCCCGGCGCGACGCCACCACCAGGCTGGTCATCCCCAGGCTCGGGCTGAGGCCGAAGCGGACGGCGAGATCGTTGCCCGAGGGGTCGCACTCGGCCACGATCACCCGGCGCGAGGCCGGCCACACCGCCCCCGTGGCACTGACCAGCGTGGTGACGCCGGGCGCCCCCTTGCCACTGCAGAACGCCGTGGTCGTCATCGGGCCGGACCGACCAGTGTCAGCGCCGCCTGACCGGCCACCGAGGCGTTGGCGACGAGGGGGCCGGCGGCGGCCGGGACGGCCACCGAGACCACCGACGAGCTCGTCGCCGTCCCCGCCGCCCCACCCGCCGTCACGGCCACGACCGGGACGTCCTGCGCGATGACCCCGCCCGACAAGGTCACCGAGCCGGTCGATCCCGTCCCCCCCGTGGGCGCGGTCGCGGCGGCGGCGTCGACCGACCCGGAACCGCCCGTGACGTCGACGTCCACGCGGTCGCCGACCTCCACCCCGCCCGCCGGCAGCTGGCCGGCCTGCGCCGCCACTCCCACCACCACGTCACCGGCGGGCACCCCGCCGGAGGAGCCCAGGTCGGCCCGGCTCAGCAGGGACCCGGCCCCGATGGCGGACGTGGCGGTCCGACCGATCACCTCCTGCGCCCGGCTCGCCGGGACCACGGCGAGCCCCGGTGTCGCCGGGACGTCCACGACACGCAGATCGGAGGCCGAGATCGGCGCCCCCTGGGCCACGGCCCTGGTGACGAGGAGGACCGGGACCTTCGAGCCGGCATGGGCGTAGAGGGCGACGAAGACCGCCACGCACGTCAGGACCAGGGCGGCCGACCCGAGGGCCAGCACGGGTCGCCGCCCCGCCCCCCGGGCTGTCAGCCGGAGCGCGTCGTCGGCCGCCTCTCCGGGCCGGCGCTCGGCGCGCCGGCCGGCGTGCAGGACGGACGAGGGCATGGCGTTCACGCCGCGGTGTCGACGGATTCGATCTGCTCGACGCGCACCGGGACGTCGGCCGTGGTCTCGAGCGGGGGGAGGGACCCGCCACCCGGGGCTCCCGTCGCCGACCAGGTCACCGACCACGTCACGGTGGCCGTGACCGTGTACGTGCCGGCATCGGGGCCCGTGGTCGGACCCTGGCCGTAGGAGGAGGACCGGTACGTGTAGGAGCACGTCGTGGTCTGCTGGGACGGCGCCAGCTCGGGCCGGTACGGGGTCCCGGGCCCGGGGCAGACGACCCGTCCTCCGTCACCCATCGTCCAGGTCACGAACTGGGGTGCGGCCACGACCGTGGCCGACACCGCGCCCGCGCTTGCGGTCGCCGTGAGGGGTTGCCAGGACGTCACCCACAACCACGTGGCCAGGTTGACGACGCTGAAGTCGGCGGGGTCGAGGGCGATGACGGGTGCGGGCAGGACGAGCGAGCGCTCCGCCTGCTGGACCAGGGCGGTGGGGGTCCGGGCCGGCGTGGGCGCGGCCGGCGCCCCCGGGGTCGCCACCAGCACGACGATGCCGCCCGAGAGACGCAGTGTCCCCCCCGGGCACGACGCCAGTCCCCACACACCGGCCGCCAGGCCCCCCGGACCGAGCGGGGCGGCGTACTTGGTGGGGAACGAGGTCTCCTTGCAGATCGGCGCCGGGGGCACAGCCGGCGGGGCGGGGACGGTCGGCGTCGTGGGGGTGGCGGCGGTGGATCGACCCCGGTGACCGGTCGGAGCCCGGCTCCCGTCGGAGCCGGGGGCTCGCGCCGTGCCCCGGACGCCGACATGGACGGTGTTCCCACCGTCGGAGGCCGAGGCCTTGCCCGAGGCGCCCGTCGCCGGCGCGGCGCCAGCCCAGGCGGCCACGGCGCCCTGGGCGCCGAGCACGACCACGAGTCCCACGCCGGCCATCAAGCGGCGCGCCATGCGCGTCCCGATCCCGCTTCGACGAGATGTTCGGCCGTTGTCCAGGCCATCTCGGGCGACCCCTCCACATACCAGTTGCTCTTGGAGGCCGCCCCCCCACGGAACGTGAAAAGCCTACGGAGCGTGGCCAAAGGGCGCAATTCCGATCGGCAACGTCGTGCCAGATCCACCACACCCGGCAAAGTACGATCACCGATCACACGCGACACACCGTCATCAGGACACGGCGCGGCCGGCGTCGTTCCCTCGGGCAGGGGGGTGGGGGGCACCGACGAAGCATCGGTGGCCGTGTTCGCTCGCAACCTTGCCGGGGTCCTTGCTCGGCCCGGTCCGCCGACCTTGCTGGACGCATGGGCCACGCCGGAGCCCTCGCCGGGCCCGACCCCGATGGCACCACCCCCCTCTACGCTCGGAGGCATGTGCGGCCGCGTCGACATCCACACGCCCCCCTCCCAGCTGGCCCGGATGCTCCAGGTGCACCTGGCCGCCGACGTGGATCCCGAGGGACGCCCCAGCTACAACGTCCCCCCGGCCCGGGGCGTCCCCGCCATCACCGAGCGGGCCACCCGGGATGCGTCGGGCGAGCGCACCGGGGGACACGAGCGGGTCATGGACGTCCTGCGGTGGGGCCTCGTGCCCCACTGGGCCAAGGACCCCAAGACCGGCTACAAGATGATCAACGCCAAGGCCGAGACCGTGGCCACCAAACCCGCCTACCGCTCCGCCTTCGCCAACCACCGCTGCCTGGTCGTGGTGGACGGCTTCTTCGAGTGGCAGGTGCCAGATCCCGAGACCCCCAAGCGCAAGGTGCCCTTCTATTTCCGCAGGTCGGACGGCCAGCCACTGACCTTCGCCGGGCTCTACGAGACGTGGTTCGACAAGTCCCGGGAGCCCGACCCCGACGCCACCCTGCGCACCTGCACCATCATCACCACCAACGCCGGGGCCGACATGGTGGGCGTGCACGACCGCATGCCCGTCGTCATCGAGCGCAGGGACTTCGACACGTGGCTCGATCCCGACCAGCACGATCCCGACGTGCTGGGAAAGCTCCTCCTGCCCGCGCCCAAGGGCACGCTGGTGCGCCATCCCGTGGACATCGCCGTGAACAGCCCGCGCAACGACGGGCCCATGATCATCGAGCAGGCCAAGCCCGACGACGGCGGGGAGTGACCGACACCGTCGTCCTGGAGGGCGCATCACGGTGCACCCCTGCCGCGTCCTCGGAGGCCCGTGCCGCAGTGGCACTGTCCCCCGCACCGGCGGGGTGGCACGCCGTCGCAGACCGGGTCCCGGTTTGGGTTCCGTGTCCCGACACCCCGGGACCCGGTGCGACGACGTCTCCGTCCTACGACGTCCTGCGGCCTCGGTGGGGGCGCACCGGGGTCGAGGCACGGCTCGCAGTCAGGCGGCCTCAATGGCTCGGCCTCAGTATTCCCGGGTGCCGGGCCCGGGGGAACCAGGAAAACACGCAGGCGAAACAGGTGATCCCACCTATTACGGCGGGGGCCGACTCGCTTACGATGGAACCCGCAGCACACACCCTCCCGAGGAAGTGACGCCATGGCGCTCCAGATCGAATTCACCGTCGACGAGACCTCGGTTCGCGGCGTGCCCGTGCTCGTCCTGTGCGGGGAGGCGGACGTCGTCACCGCCCCGGGGATCGAGGACCGCCTGGCGGACATCGCCACCCGGTCCTCGACCGTGGTGGTCGACATGGCCAACCTGTCGTTCATCGATTCCACCGCCCTCGGCGTCCTCGTGGTGGCGGGGAAGCGCTTCGCCCGGGCCGACGGCGAGGTCCGCCTGGCCGCCCTCCAGCCCCACATCCGCAAGGTGTTCGACATCACCGGCCTCGACACGGCCTTCCCCATCCATCCCGATGTGGAGAGCGCCGTGGCCGGCGCCGACAGCCCCACCCACTGACCCCCCTCCAGCCGCCCCGGGCGCCGTGACGACGGGGGCGCCCGGGCCTAGGGTGTGGCCCGGCGGAGCGCAGCGCCCCTGCAGCAGGACCTGACCCCGAGTGAGGGGGGACGCCGTGGCGGAGCGACAGCAGGGCACGGGGACCCGGTCGTCGCCGGTGCTCCACTACGAGTTCTGGCTCGACGACAGCCACCCCGGGGACGTCCGGGTCGAGCACCTCCCGGTCAGCGGCGACGACGGCGCAGCGAGCCGGGTGCCCCGGAGGCGGGCCGTGGCCACGGCGGTGGCGGCGCTGGTGGTGGTGGCGGCCGCCGTGCCCCTGGCGCTGGCCCTGCGTTCGGCGTCGTCGCCGACCGGGCCCCACGTGACCGAGAGCCCGGCCCGCCGCCACGTCCTGGCCGCCCTCGACGCCACCGTGGCCTCGGGGAGCTTCGACATCAGCTACAGCGAACAGCCCACCACGG
>DATJOV010000221.1:0-12685 GCA_035506735.1 Acidimicrobiales bacterium
GCCGGGCAGCGTGGGCCGGCCCTTCCCCGGGGTGGAGGTCACCATCCGCGGCCCGGGCGGCGAGGCCCTGGCCCCGGGCGAGGTGGGGACCATCTTCATCTCGGCCTACGCCGGGCAGCGCTTCCGCTACCACAACGCCCCGGAGAAGACCGACCAGGCCTGGTCGGGCGGGTCCTTCACGGTGGGGGACATGGGGTGGCTCGACACCGACGGCTACCTGTTCCTGGCCGACCGCCGCACCGACCTCATCATCAGCGGGGGGGTCAACGTCTACCCGGCCGAGGTCGAGGCCGCCCTCGTCGAGGACGCCGACGTGGTGGACGTGGCGGTCATCGGGCTCCCCGACGAGCGCATGGGCCAGCGCGTCCACGCCGTGGTGGAGCTGCGCCCCGGGGCCCGGCGTGACGGCGAGGCCCTCGTGGCCGGGCTGGCGGGCCGCCTGGCCGACTTCAAGGCGCCCCGGACGGTGGAGTTCGTGGACGAGCTGCCCCGCGAGCCCAACGGCAAGGTGCTCAAGACCCGACTCAGACAGGAGCGGATGCCGGCCCCCGCCGGCCCCGGAGGGGAGACGCCACCATGACCGACGCCCACGACGTGCGGGCCGAGCCCCGCCTCCTGGTGGACGGCAGGCTGACCGAGGCCAGCGGGGGCGGGTCCTTCGACAACGTCGACCCCACCACCGAGCAGGTGCTGGGCCAGACGGCCGACGCCACGGCGGCCGACATGGAGGCCGCCATCGCCGCCGCCCGGCGGGCCTTCGACGAGACGGGGTGGTCCACCGACCACGCCCTGCGCCGGCGGTGCCTGGAGCAGCTCCACCGGGCGGCCGAGGCCCACAAGGAGGAGCTCCGGGCCATCACGGTGGCCGAGGTGGGGAGCCCCATCGCCCTCACCTACGCCAACCAGGTGGACCTCCCCATCGAGGACCTGGGCTACTGGGTGGAGCAGCCCACCCGCTACGAGTACGAGCGGTGGCTGCCCGAGCGCGACGTCTTCGGCCAGCCCCAGCGCCGTCTCATCCGGCGCGAGGCGGTGGGGGTGGTGGGGGCCATCACGCCGTGGAACTTCCCCCTCAACCTCAACCTGGCCAAGCTGGCCCCGGCCCTGGCGGCGGGCAACACCGTGGTCCTGAAACCCGCCCCCGACACGCCGTGGTCGGCCACGGCCCTGGGCCGCATGGTGGCCGAGGAGACCGACATCCCCGCCGGCGTGGTCAACGTGGTGGCCTCCTCCGACCACCTGGTGGGCGAGGTCCTCACCACCGATCCCCGGGTGGACATGATCACCTTCACCGGTTCCACCGCCACGGGCCGGCGCATCATGGCCAAGGGGGCCGAGACGGTGAAGAAGGTGTTCCTGGAGCTGGGGGGCAAGTCCGCCAACATCGTCCTGGACGACGTGGAGGACCCCGCCGCCGCCATCGGGCTGAGCGCCGTGGGGGTGTGCACCCACGCCGGCCAGGGCTGCGCCATCACCACCCGCCTCCTCCTGCCCCGGTCCCGCTACGAGGAGTTCCTGGAGGTGGCGGCGTCCATGATGGGGAGCGTCACCTACGGCGACCCCTGGGACGGGGCCAACCTCCAGGGCCCGGTCATCAGCGCCCGGCAGCGGGAGCGGGTGCTCGGCTACATCGCCGCCGGCACGGCCGAGGGGGCCCGCCTGGTGCTGGGCGGGGGCAGGCCCGCCCACCTCCCCACCGGGTACTTCGTGGAGCCCACCCTCTTCGCCGACGTCGACCCCAAGGCCACCATCGCCCAGGAGGAGATCTTCGGCCCGGTCCTGGCCGTCATCGCCTACGAGGACGACGACGACGCCGTGCGCATCGCCAACGACTCCATCTACGGGCTGTCGGGGGCGGTGACGAGCGCCTCGGAGGAGCGGGCCCTGGCCGTGGCCGCCCGGGTCCGCACCGGCACCCTGATGGTGAACGGCGGCTTCTGGAACTCCCCCGACGTCCCCTTCGGCGGCTACCGCCAGAGCGGGGTGGGGCGCGAGAACGGGGCCGAGGGCTTCGAGGAGTACCTCGAGGTCAAGGCCATCGCCCTCCCGGCCCGCTGAGGCGCCGTCGCGCCTCGCGCCGCGGGCGGGCCCGTCACTCCCGGCCCAGGATGGCGGTGCCGGTGGAGGAGATCCAGCCGCCGGTGGCGTTGACGGCGGCCAGGCGGGCCCCGGGGACCTGGCGCTCGCCGCACCGCCCCCGCAGCTGCTGCACCGCCTCCACCAGGAGGAAGATGCCCCGCATGCCGGGCTGGCACGACGACAGCCCCCCGCCGTCGGTGTTGGTGGGGAGGGCCCCGCCCACCCGCAGGGTGCCCCCCTCCACGAAGGCCCCGCCCTCCCCCTTCTTGCAGAAGCCCAGGCCCTCCAGGGTGAGCAGGACCGTCAGGGTGAAGCTGTCGTAGACCTCGACCACGTCGATGTCCTCGGGGGTCACCCCGGCCTGGCCGAAGGCCTTGCGGGCCGAGCGCACGCACGGGGACTCGGTGAAGTCGGGCCACTCGCTCATGGTGCTGTGGGAGATGGCCTCGCCCGTGCCCAGGACCCAGATCGGGGTGGAGGCGCAGTCCCGGGCCCGCTCCTCGTGGGTGACCACGATGGCGCCGCCCCCGTCGGAGCGGATGCAGCAGTGGAGCTTGGTGAAGGGGTCGGCGATCATCCGGGCCGACTGGACGTCCTCGACCGTGATGGGGTCGCGGTAGTAGGCGTCGGGGTTGAACCCGGCGTTGTAGCGGGCCGACACGGCGATCTCGGCCAGCTGCTCGATGGTGGTCCCGAACTCGTGCATGTGGCGCCGGGCCGCCATGGCGTGCTTGGCGATGAGGGTGTGGCCGAAGGGGGCGTCGAACTGCAGGGGGCCCTTGTTGCCGAAGTAGAGGTTGGCGGTCCGGGCCCGGCGCTTGAGGTCGGCCCGGGAGGTGGAGCCGTAGGAGAGGACCACGGTGTCGATCTGGCCCTGGGCCACGGCCGCCACGGCGTGGTCCAGGAAGATCTCCCAGCACGACCCCCCCACGCCGGTGGAGTCGATGTAGTCCACGTGGGAGGCCAGGCCCAGGTACTCGGCCAGCTCGATGGGGGGCAGGTTGCCCGTCCCGTGGGACATGAAGCCGTCGACCTCGTGGCGCCCGATGCCGGCGTCGGCCAGGGCCCGGGTGGTGGCCTGGTGGTGCAGCTGCCACGCCGACTTGTCGTCGACCCGCCCGCAGTCCGACAGCGCCGCCCCGACGATGGCCACCCGTCTGCTCATGCCCGTCCCTTCAGCCGTCCGCGCCGGTGGGTGCCGGTGGAGAAACCTGACGCCGACGTCGGAGAACGCGGGTGAAGGGTAGCGTGGCCCCGTGACCACCGGCACACCGGCGGTGCTGCACGACCCCCTCCCCGACGTCCCTCCCCGGGCACCGGGCTCGGTGCGCCGCACCATGCACGTCGACGTGGGCCCGCGCGGGGCGTGGAGCTCCCCCCTGGCCATGGAGGGGGCGGCCCGCGACGTGCGCACCGCCGCCGACGGGACGGGGGCGGCCACGGTGCTGGCCGAAGCGGCGGTGACGGCCGGCTTCGACATGTCCCGGCGCCTGGAGTCCCTCACCACCACCCCCGACGTCGCGTGGGCCCAGGCCCTGGTGGGGGCCAGGGCGGGCGGGGGCTTCCGGCGCCACCTGGACAAGGTGGTGCCCGGGGCCGAGGCCGGGTCCCTCCTGCGCCAGGTCCTCGACGACATGCCCGCCGCCGCCCTCATCTCGGGCTACGCCCGCATGCGCCTGGCCCGGCGCCAGGGCCACGATCCCACCAGCCTGACCCCGGCCGGGGCCCTGGAGCGCATGGTCGACCTGTGTTCGGGGTGGCGGGCCGACGGCATGGCCGCCCGCAGCGTGGCCGAGGGGCGGGGGGTGCCCATGCAGGACTGCCCGCCCGCCCCGCCCGGCGCCGACCCCGACCCCGACGCCTGGCACGTGGCCGGGCCCCTGGACCGGGACTGGACCCGGCGCCGGCGCTGCCTCGACGTCACGGTGGGGCCGGGGGGCGACTTCGCCATCTGGGCCACTTTCCGCGACACCGTGGGCGAGATCGACGAGGCCGGGGCCACGGGCGAGCTCGTCCTGCACGAGTACGTGGTGCGGGCCTCGGGCACCGGCGGCGTCCTCGAGCACGTGGCGGCCGAGCCCCGGGTCCTGCCCTTCCCCGAGTGCCCGGCCGCGGCCGACGCCGTGGGGGCGCTCGTGGGCATGGAGGTGCGCACCCTGGCCGGCGCCGTCCCCGGGACCCTCGAGGGCATCGCCTCGTGCACGCATCTCAACGACCTGTTGCGGGCCCTGGGCGGCGTGGGCGACCTGCTCGGCCTGGCCGCCCGGCGCTGACCCCGGCCCCCCGCTACTCGAGGATGCCGTCGTCGGCCAGGCGGCGGCGCTCGGCCTCGCCCAGGCCCAGGATCTCCCCCAGCACGTAGTCGTTGTCCTGGCCCAGGGTGGGGCTGCTGCGCCCGAAGCCGGCCGGGGCGTCGCTCAGGCGGAAGCCGTTGCGCTCGTAGCCGCACTCCCCCATGCAGGGGTGGGTGAGGGTCACGAAGTGCCGGCGATGGTGGAGCTGGGGGTCGGCCGAGGCGTCGCCCAGGTCGGCCACGGGCACGGCCTCGATGCCCAGGGCCTGGAGCTCGGCCGCCACCTCGTCGGCCCGGCGCTGCGCCGTCCACGCCCCCACCAGCGCCTCGACCTCGTCAACGGCGTCGAGGCGGGCGGCCAGGGTGCCCAGGCGGTCGGTGGTGGCGGCGTCGAGGCCCATGGCCCCGGCCAGGGCCCGCCACGCCCCGTCGTCCCAGGCCGCCACGGCCACCCAGCGGTCCTCACCGGCGCACGGGAAGGCGCCGTGGGGCACGGCCCGGGGGCTGCGGTTGCCCTGGCGGGCGCCGATGTGGCCGTTCACGTCGTAGTCGAGCACCCAGGGCGAGAGGGAGTAGACGGCCGCCTCCACCTGGCTCACGTCGAGGTGCACGCCCCGCCCGGTCCGGCGCCGGTAGAGGAGGCCGGCGGCCAGGGCGCTGGCGGCGAAGCGCGGCGCCAGGGAGTCGGTGATCGTCCCGTACGGGCCGACGGGCTCGCGGTCGGGCCACCCGGTGAGCATGTTGTAGCCGGCCAGGGCCGAGCCCTGGCCCCCGAAGCCGGGGTAGTCCTTGTGGGGCCCGGTCTGGCCCTGGAGACACGAGCTCATCATGACCAGGTCGGGCTTCTCCGGCGCCAGGGTGGCGTAGTCCAGGCCGAAGCCCCGCATGGCCCGGGGGGCGAAGTTCTCGGCCACGGCGTCGGCCCACCGGATGAGCCGCTTGGCCAGGGCCAGCCCCTCGGGGTGCTTGAGGTTGAGGGTGACCGAGCGCTTGCCCACGTTGAGGGCGTCGTACATGTCCGAGCCCTCGAGCCCGCACGGCTTGCCGGGATGCATGCCGTAGGTGCGCAGGAAGTCGGGGCGCGAGCGCGACTCGATGCGCACCACCTCGGCCCCGTGCTCGGCGAAGTAGCGGATGGCGATGGGGCCGGCCGCGCCCGCCCCGAACTCGAGGATCCGGGTCCCGGCCCAGGCCCCGGCCGGGCCGGGCGGAGCCGGGACGGGGGCGGGTCCGGGGCCCACGTAGGGCGTCCGGGCCCGGGCCGGGACGGCCTCGGTCAGCCGGACGGCGCCGGGGTCGCCCTGCTCGGCCGGCCCACCCGCCCCGGGCTGGGCCACGGCCTCGCCCGGGGAGCGGACGTGGACGAAGGTGCGGGGGACGTGCTCGATCCCCCCCAGGCGGCAGAAGAAGTCGCGGGCGGCCAGCTGGCGGCTCTCGACCAGCTCACGGGGGGAGTTGGCCGGCGCCAGCATGAGGTTGGTGGCGCACGCCACCTCGTACAGCTCGGCCATGGTGTGGCGGGCGAAGTAGGCGGCCACGGGGGCGGCGATGGCCTCGAGCTCCTCGGCGCTCACCCGGGTGTGGTCGTAGGTGGTCCAGTCCCGCTCGGTGAGCGCCGGCGTCCCGAGGCCCTCCTCGTCCACCAGCCGGGTGATGGTCTGCATGTTGGGGACCCGGGCCTTGCCCCCTCGCAGGCCGAACGAGACGAAGCCGTCCCGGCAGGGCCAGATCTCCCGGGTGGCGCCGATGTTGGCCCCCGAGCGCCGGCCCCGGTTGCCGGTGCGGGGGAAGCGCCCCACGTGGCCCATGGAGGCGATCATCACCGCCTCCTGGGCCGAGACCTCGACCACCTGGGGCCGCCCCGAGGACAGGGCGGTCAGCGTGGCCACCACCGTCTCGGGGCCCACGTGGGCCCAGGCCGTGGGCTCGGTGCAGCGCACCGGGGCCCGGTCGGGGTCGCCCGTGCAGTACATGTTGCCGGTCGAGGCCATGACCCCGAGGTCGCTGGCCCGCCAGGCGGCCCGGGGGCCGTCGCTCCCGAAGGGCGTCACCCGCACCCACACCGACCCCGGGGCCAGGGCCGGGTCGAGCTCCAGGGCACCGGGCCACCCCGGGGTGGTGAGGACCACGTCGACGTCGGCGGCGAGCTGCGCCACCAGGGGGTCGTCGGGCCCCTCCGCCTCGAGGAGGAGCTTGCCGGCGTTCCAGGCGGTGAAGCGCAGGGAGGTGCCGTCGGGCCCCAGGGGGGGCACCCGGCGCAGGGGGTCGCCCCCGGGGGGCTCGAGCTTGAGGACCTCGGCCCCCAGGTCGGCCAGGATGCGCCCGCTCAGGGCGGCCGGCTCCCCGGCGGCGTCGAGGACCCGCAACCCCTCGAGCAGGGATCCGCCCCGCCCCGCCCCCCCGGCGGCGCCGCCGCCCCCCTCGCTCACCGACGCCCGCCGGCTCAGGAGGCGGCCCGCTCCAGGACGTGGACGGCGCAGGCCGAGCCCAGGCCGATGACGTGGGTCAGGCCCACCTTGGCCCCCTCGATCTGGCGGTCGCCGGCCTCGCCCCGGAGGTGGGTGGTGACCTCGTAGATGTTGGCGGCGCCGGTGGCGCCGATGGGGTGGCCCTTGGAGATGAGGCCGCCCGAGACGTTGACGGGGGTGTCGCCGTCGCGCCACGGGGCCCGCCGGTCGATGAAGTCCCCGGCCCCCCCGGGCTCGCACAGCTGGAGGTTCTCGTAGTGGATGAGCTCGGCCGTGGCGAAGCAGTCGTGCAGCTCCACCAGGTCCAGGTCCTGCGGCCCCACCCCGGCCTGCTCGTAGGCGGCGGTGGCGGCCCACTTGGTGAGGGTGCTCACGTCGGGCTGGGCCGTGTCGGACTCCACGAAGGGGTCGGAGGTGAGGACCGAGGCCGAGATCTTCACGGCCCGGCGCCGGACGTCGGGGTCGAGGGTCTTGAGCTTGGCGTCCGAGCACAGCACGATGGCGGCCGCCCCGTCCCCGGTGGGGCAGCACATGAGCAGGGTGTTGGGGTAGGCCACCATCTCGGCCCCCATGACCTCGTCGAGGCTGAAGACCTTGCGGTACTGGGCCAGGGGGTTGAGGGCGGAGTGGGCGTGGTTCTTCTGCGCCACCTTGGCGAACTGCTCGAAGCCCACCCCGTCGTGGAACGAGGCGTACTCCATCCCGGCCTGGGCGAACACCCCGGGCATGAGCTGGGTGCCGAGGATGCCCTCCACCGGCATGACCGAGCCGTAGCGCCCCGAGGGGGTGTAGCCGCTCGGGGCCTGGCGCTCGCGCCCGGCGTTGCCCAGGAGCCCCATCTTCCCCATCTGCTCCACGCCCACGGCCAGGGCCATGTCGGCCTCACCGGCCTTGATGGCGAGGATCCCGGTGCGCACGGCCGTGGCGCCCGTGGCACAGGCGTTGGCCACGTTGTAGACGGGGATGCCGGTCTGCCCGATCTGCTTCTGGAGGCGCTGGCCCAGCATGTTGGAGGCCTCCATGAGGGACCCCGCCGCCAGGATCTGGATGTCCTGGATGGTGGCCCCGGCGTCGGCCAGGGCGTCGAGGGAGGCCTCGGCGGCGAGGTCGATGCTGTCCTTGTCGGGGTAGCGCCCGAAGCGCGTCATGGCCGCCCCGACGATCCAGACCTCTCCTGCCATGGTGTCCTCCTTGGTGCCGCCGCCCGTCCTGGCGCCGGTCGTCGTGCTCGGGTGTGGTCGTGGGGCGCCACGGCCGGCCCACCCCGGCGCCCCGACCCCCTAGGCGGGGGTGAAGCCGAAGGCCACCGCCTCGGTGCCCTCGGCGTCGACGCCGCAGGGGAAGGTGGTGAGCCGCACCGCCATCCCCAGGTCGAACTTCTCGGGGTCGGACCCGGCCTCCAGGATGTTGCCCTTGACCACCCCGCCCCCGTCCAACTCCACCACGGACGAGACGTAGGGCACCGGCACCCCGGGGGCGGCCCGGTAGACGACGGTGAAGGAGCGCACGATGCCGGTGGTGGCGAGCGGCTTGGCCGCGAACTCCGTCTTCCCGCACCGGGCACAGGCGTTGCGCCGGTCGAAGAACAGCGCCCCGCAGCTGGTGCAGGCCCGGGCCACCAGGTGGGGACCGGGATGGGCGTCGTCCCCGTCGAGCACGAGGTAGTCGACGACGGGGATGCGCCGACCGCTGGGTTGACCGTCACTCACGGCGGCCAACCCTAGCCCGTGGGCTGACGGCGCCGTCATGCCGGCGCCGCCCGTCGTGGCACACTTTCGGCCGTCAGTCCCGGGCCCCCCGGTGCTGCGCCGGCCGCCGTCCGGCCCCCGGGGCCCACCCCGACGTGGCAGGAGGAGCAGGCCGTGGCCGATCAACCGCTCGAGGAGCAGGTGCTGCACCGGGTCGAGCACGGGGTGTCGTGGATCGTCCTCAACCGGCCCGAGGTGCGCAACGCCATGACCCCCGACCAGCGGGAGCGGGTCATCGGCCTGCTCGAGGAGGCCAGCGCCTCCCTGGAGGTGCGGGCCGTGGTGCTGAGCGCCACGGGGGAGGGGTTCTGCACCGGGGCCGACCTCCGGGCCGGCCGCCGCCCCGCCCCGCCCCGCCCCGAGGGGGCCCCCGAGCGGATCATGGGGGACGCGGCCCGCATGATCCGGCGCGGCGCCCAGCGCCTCATCGGCGCCGTCCTCGACTGCGAGCGCCCCGTGGTGGCGGCCGTGAACGGCACGGCGGCCGGCATCGGCGCCCACCTGGCCTTCGCCTGCGACCTGGTGGTGGCGGCCGAGGGGGTGCGCTTCATCGAGGTCTTCGTGCGCCGGGGCATCTCCCCCGACGGGGGCGGGGCCTACCTCCTGCCCCGCCTCATCGGCCTCCAGAAGGCCAAGGAGCTCGTCTTCTTCGGTGACGACCTCCCGGCCGAGGAGGCGGCCCGCCTGGGCCTCGTGAACCGGGTCGTCCCCCGCGACCAGCTCGAGGCCACGGCGGCTGAGCTGGCCGGCCGCCTGGCCGCCGGCCCCACCAAGGCCATCGGGATGGCCAAGTGGCTGCTCAACCGCTCCCTCGAGTCGGACCGCCAGACCGCCTTCGACGACGAGGCCTGGGCCCAGGAGCTCATCGTGGGCACGGCCGACTCCCAGGAGGGCCTGAAGGCCTTCGCCGAGCGTCGCAGCCCGGAGTTCCGCGGTTTCTGACGCACTTTCACCTCCCGGGACCCGGCAGTAGGCTGACACGGCAGTCAGAGAACTCCGGACGCCCCGGCGGGGGCCGGCGGTCGGCGGGGGGCGGCAGGGAGGTGCCCATGGCGCGCGAGTACCGGCTCATCTCGGCCGACGGGCACGTGGTCGAGCCGCCCGACCTGTGGACCCGCTACCTCCCCCGGAAGTTCCACGACCGGGCCCCCAGGCTGGTCAAGGACGAGAAGGGCGGCGACGCCTGGGAGCTCGTGCCCGGCACCCCGCCCATGCCCCTGGGCCTGGTCACCAACCAGGGCCGCTTCGGCAAGCGCTACGAGGAGCTCGAGTGGTACGGGGCGAGCTACGACTCGATCCTGCGGGGCTCCTTCGAGGGCAAGGCCCGGCTCGAGGAGCAGGACGTCGACGGGGTGGACGCCGAGGTCCTCTTCCCCTCCCAGCGCACCATGGGGGCCTTCATGGCCCAGGAGGACGACGACTACCACCTGGCCGGGCTCGAGGCCTACAACACCTGGATGCACGACGAGTTCATGGCGGCCGACCCCGAGCGCCTCGTGGGCCTGGCCCAGATGCCCGGCGTCGACGTCCAGACCTCGGTGAAGTGGCTGCGTGACGCCAAGGCGGCCGGCTACCGGGGCGTCATCATCTCCGCCTACCCCTCGGGCAACGCCGCCCTGTCGGCTGAGGACGACCCCTTCTGGGAGGCGGCCCAGGAGGAGCAGATGCCGGTGCACGTCCACAGCGGCCTGCGCCAGGCGGGCAAGCGCACCGCCGGGTCCTTCCAGCAGGCGGCGGCCTCCTTCGGCCGGGCCATCGGCCTGGCCGAGATGGGGGGTCCGGTGGGCGACGCCTCCCAGTTCATGTCGGCCTTCATCTACTCCGGCATCTTCGACCGCTTCCCCGACCTGCAGATGGTGGCGGTGGAGTGCGGGGCGGGCTGGATCCCCCACTTCCTCGAGCACATGGACGACCACTACTGGCGCAACCGGACCTGGACCAACGCCACCCTGCGGCTGCTGCCGAGCGAGTACTTCCGGCGGAACTGGAAGGTCACCTTCATCCGCGAGCCCTTCGCCGTGGCCGTGCGCCACTGGATCGGGGTGGACACCATGATGTGGTCCACCGACTACCCCCACCACCGCCACGACTGGCCCTACAGCCGGCGGGTGGTGGAGGAGTCCATGGGCGGGGTGCCCGAGGCCGAGCGGCGGCGGATGGTGTGCGAGACGGCCCGGGAGTTCTACCGCTTGGGCTGAGCAGCGCACCACGGCGCCGGGCCGGGCGGGGGCCCGGGGTCGTGCCGGGACCCGGCGCGTCGGCCGGGGCGGCCCGCACCGGGCGGGGCCCGCAGCACGGCGCGCACCACATCGAGACATGACGGCGACGTCCGGATGCGGTCCGGACGCCAACGAGGGAGAAGGAGCACGGGATGGGACTGCTCGAGGGCAAGGTGGCCATCGTCACCGGCGCCGGCCACGGCATCGGCAGGGGTGAGGCCCTGGAGCTGGCCCGGCAGGGTGCGAGGGTCGTGGTGAACGACGTCGGGGGCTCGGTGCACGGCGAGGGGGTGGACAAGCGCCCGGCCGAGGAGGTGGCCGAGATCATCCGGGGCCGGGGCGGCGAGGCGACCGCCAACTACGACGACGTGGCCGACTGGACCGGGGCCGCCAACCTGGTGCGCCAGGCCGTGGACGAGTTCGGCCGCCTCGACGTGCTCGTCAACAACGCCGGGATCGTGCGCGACGCCATGATCTTCTCCATGACCGAGGAGGCCTTCGACGCCGTGGTGCGGGTGCACCTCAAGGGCACCTTCGCCACCACCCACCACGCCTCGGTGTACTGGCGGGCGGAGTCCAAGGACGGCCGCCAGCCCCGGGCCGCCATCGTCAACACCGTGTCCTCGGCCGGCCTCCAGGGCAACGTGGGCCAGGCCAACTACGGCGCCGCCAAGGCCGGCATCGCCGCCCTGACGGTCATCGCCAGCCTGGAGCTGGCCCGCTACGGGGTGCGGGCCAACGCCGTGGCCCCGGGGGGCATGACCCGCATCACCGCCACCATGCGCAAGGACGCCGAGGTGGTGGAGCCCGACCAGCTCGAGGGGGGCGAGTACGACCACATGAACCCGGCCAACTCGGCCCCCATGGTGGCCTGGCTCGCCTCCGACGACGCCGCCCACGTGACGGGGCAGGTCTTCCGGGCCGTGGGGCACCGCATCACCCACTACGTGCCCTGGAGCCTCGGCCCCACGGTGGAGACCAAGGGCAAGCCGGCCCGGTGGGAGCCCGAGGACATCGGCCCGGCCGTCAACGCCCACGTCTTCCGCTCCCGGCACCCCGGCCTGCAGATGGGCGGGTGAGGGCCCGGGGCGAGCAGACGGGACGGCGCGTGGCCCAGCGGCGCAGCGACCTCGAGGAGTTCTTCCATCCCAAGGCGGTGGCCCTGGTCGGCTCGGTCAACCGCGCCGCCCGCCCCGACCGCCTGCGGGCCCACTACGGCGAGCGCTGGGGCGACCGGTGGTACCTGGTGAACGCCAAGGGCGGCTCGGTGGGCGACATCCCCGTCTACGAGCACGTCACCGACATCCCGGCCGAGATCACCCTGGCCGTGATCAACGTGGGCACCCGCCTGGTGGCGGGCGTGGTCGAGGAGTGCGGCAAGCACGGCGTGCCCTACGCCATCGTCTTCACCGCCGGCTTCAGCGAGGTGGGCGAGGCCGGCGCCGCCCTGGAGCGCGAGGTGGGCGAGGTGGCCCGTCGCTACGGCATCCGCATCTTCGGCCCCAACACCAACACCAACGCCTTCGAGGTCCTGCCCGAACCCCCCCGCCTCCGGGGTGGTCGCATCGGGCTGGTCACCCAGAGCGGGCACCAGGGCCGCCCCCTGGTGCAGGGCACGGAGTTCGGGGTGGCCTTCAGCCGCTGGGTCCCCACCGGCAACGAGCTCGACCTCGAGGCGGCCGACTTCATCGAGTACTTCGCCTACGACGACGACACCGCCGTGATCGCCGGGTACTTCGAAGGGTTCAAGGACCCCCCCAAGCTCCGGCGTGCCCTCGAGGCCGCCAACAGCCAGGGCAAGCCGGTGGTGGCGCTCAAGATGGGCAGCACCGAGGCGGGCACGCGCATGGCGAGCTCGCACACCGGACACCTGGCGGG
>DATJOV010000222.1:0-9449 GCA_035506735.1 Acidimicrobiales bacterium
GTGGGCCCCGATGCCGAAGGCCAGGTGGTCGTTGGGGCTGCGGCGGATGTCGAAAGCCTCCGGGTCCTCGAAGACCTCCTCGTCGCGGTTGGCCGAGGGGTAGAGGAGCATGAGCTTCTGCCCGGCCCGGATGGCCTGGCCCCGCAGCTCGGTGTCGCGGGTGGCCATGCGGCACATGTTCTTGATGGGGGTCACCCACCGCAGCATCTCCTCCACCGCCTCGGGCAGCAGGGCCCGGTCGGCCCGGAGCGCCTCCCACTGCCCGGGCCGCCGGACCAGGGCCTCCATGCCCCCGCTGATGACGTGGCGGGTGGTCTCGTCCCCGCCCACCAGGATGAGGAGGGTCTCGAACACGAGGGACTCGTCGTCGAGGCGCTCGCCCTCCACCTCGGCGTGCACCAGGGTGCCCACCAGGTCCCCCGTGTCCCCCGAGGCCCGGCGCTCGGCCACCCGGGCCAGGATGTACTCCCGGTACTCGCCCGCCGCCACCGCCGCTGCGGTGATGAGGGCCTCGTCCTCGGTGCCGAGGGACTTGAGCATGTCGTCGGACCAGCGCAGGAGGTCGGCCCGGTCGGCGGGGGCCACGCCCAGCATGTCCCCGATGACGATCATGGGCAGGGGGGCGGCCAGGTCGCGGACGAAGTCGCAGCCGCCCCGCTCGCACACGGCGTCGATGAGCTCGTCGCAGATGCGTCGGATCCCGGCCTCGGCGTCGGTCACCCGGGCCGGGGTGAAGCCCCAGTTGACCAGGCGCCGGCGTCGGCGGTGCTCGGGGGCGTCCATGTCGATCATGAAGGGGAAGGCCCCGGTCTCGGGGCGGATGCCGCCCGCGCTCGAGAACAGGTCGGGATCGCGCGACACCGTCCGGATGTCGGCATGACGGGTGATGCCGACGACGTCGTTGGCCCGGTCGCGGTAGACGGGGGCGTGGCGGCGCAGCCAGGCCAGGGCGGGGTAGGGGTCCCCACCCCAGAAGGCCCCGTCGCACAGGTCGACCTGGCCGAAGCCGGTCCCGGCCGTGGCGGTGTCGGTCATGGTCTCCTCCTCGTCACGTGAGGCGCCCGGTGGACCCGAAGCGGTCCAGGGCGGCCACGTTGGCGTCGGTGCCGAGCAGCCGGGCGAAGGCCGCCTCCTCGAGCCGCCTGGCCTCGGCCACGACCGGGGCCCGGTGCGCGAGCAGGAGCCGCTTGCTGGTGCGCAGCGCCTCCAGGGGGGCGCCGGCCACGGTGCGGGCCACGGCCATGGTCTCCTCCATGAGGGCGTCGGCGGCATGGACGGCCAGGGCCACCCCGGCCGCCACGGCGTCGGCCGCCCCCAGCCAGGCCCCGGTGAAGAGCAGGTAGGAGGCCCGCTGCCACCCCAGGGTGAGGGGGAAGAGGGCGCTGCTGGCCGCCTCGGGGGGCACGCCCAGCTCGGCGAAGGGGACCCGCAGGCGGGCCCCCTCGGCCATGAAGACCATGTCGCAGTGCAGGAGGAGGGTGAACCCGAGCCCCACCCCCACGCCGTTCACGGCCGCCAGGAGGGGCTTGTCGAAGCGCCCCACCGTGTCGAGGAGGCCCTGGAAGCCCCGGGCCGCCTCGGGGCTTGCCTCCCCGTTCACGATGCGGGCCATCTCCTTCAGGTCCTGCCCGGCGCTGAAGGCGGGGCCGTTGCCGGTCACGACCACCACGTGCACGGCGTCGTCGGCGGCCGCCTCGTCCAGGGCGGTCGTGAGGGCCTGGTAGAGGGCGGCGTCGAAGGCGTTGCGGGCCTCGGGCCGGTTGAGGCGCAGGACCCGCACGGCCCCGTCGTCCTCGATCTCCACCACGGGACCTCCGGCGCCGGGCGCGGCGGCGGGCGACGTCACGAGCGCACCACCTGGCCCCCGTCGACGTTGAGGACGTGGCCCGTGACCCAGGCGGCGTCGTCGGACAGGAGGAAGAGGCACATCCCGGTCAGGTCCTCCGGGGTGCCCTGGCGCTTGAGGGCGAGGGACCCCACCAGCTGGGCCAGGTAGGACTCGGGCACCACCGTGCGGGCCGCCTCGGTGTCGGTCGGCCCGGGGGCGACGGCGTTGACCCGGATGCCCATCCCCCCGAGCTCGTGGGCCAGCTGCTGGGTGAGGGAGTTGATCCCGGCCTTGGCCCAGGCGTAGTAGCCGGCGTAGAGCCAGGCCGCGGTGGAGGACTGGTTCACCACGGCCCCGCCCCCCCGTGCCGCCATGGAGGGGTAGCAGGCCCGGACGCAGCGCAGGGCGCCGAAGAGGTTGACGTCCATGAAGCGGGCCAGGTAGTCCCAGTCCACGGTGATGAGCAGGTCGAGCTGCATCCCCCCGAAGACGGCGGCGTTGTTGACGAGGAAGTCCACCCCGCCGTAGCGCTCGGTGGCGGCCGCCGCCATGGCTCTCACCGAGTCCTCCTCGGCGATGTCCACCCGCACGGCCCCGGCCGTCCCCCCCGCCGCCTCGATGGCCCCGGCCACCGCCGCGGCCCCGTCCTCGTCGATGTCGGCCACCACCACCGCCGCCCCGCACGCCCCCAGGGCCTCGGCGTAGGCGCGCCCGATGCCCCGGCCCGCCCCGGTGACCACGGCCACCTTGCCCGAGAAGTCGTAGCGCCCCGTCACGTCGCGCCCCCGGCCTGGCGCCGCCGGGCGATGACCCGCTCCGCCGCCCCGCTCAGCCCGGTGGCCAGGGGCCAGCCGACGTAGTGGGTGAGGTGGATCACGATCTCGCGCACCTGGTCCTCGGTGAGCTCGCCGTTGTGCAGGGCGCTGTCGAACTGCACGTCGAGGAGCTCGTCGCGCCCCAGGGCGGCCAGCACCCCGATGGTCATGAGGCGGCGCTCGGCCACCGACAGGCCGGGACGGCGCCACACGTCGCCGAAGAGGTGGTCCACGGTGTAGGCCACGAAGTCCCCCTCCACCGCCTCGGGATCGACGGTGAAGTTGTAGACCTCCTGCATCCTGGCCATGCCGCCGGAGCGGTCGGGGGACGGGGGGCGGCGGGGCTGGCTCACGTCGGTTCCTTCCTCACGGGGCACCCCGGGCCACGGGCTCGGCCACGACCTTGGTCTCGAGGTACTCCTCGAAGCCGGCCACGCCCATCTCCCGGCCGATGCCCGACTGCTTGTAGCCCCCGAAGGGGACGTCGGGGCTGTACCACACGCCCCCGTTCACGCTCACCGTCCCGGTGCGCAGGCGGGCGGCGACGGCCATGGCCCGGTCGCGGTCGGCCGACCACACCGAGCCCGACAGCCCGTAGGGGGAGTCGTTGGCCACGGCCACCGCCTCGTCGTCGCCCGCCACGGGCAGGACCACGAGCACGGGCCCGAAGATCTCCTCACGCGCCACCACGGCATCGTTGCCCAGGCCGGTGAGGAGGGTGGGCTCCACGAAGAAGCCCCGGGGGAGGTGGGCGGGGCGGCCGCCCCCCACCACGGCCGTGGCCCCCTCGTGGCGGGCCAGGGCCAGGTAGCGCTCCACCCGGTCCCGCTGGCGGGCGCTGATGAGGGGGCCGCACACCGTGGCGGGGTCGGTGGGGTCCCCGGCGGGGAGCTTGGCCAGGGCGGCGGCGGTGGCGGCCACGGCGTCGTCGAGGAGGGCGGCGGGCACCACCAGCCGGGTGGTGATGGCGCAGCCCTGCCCGGCGTGGGTGCACACCATGAAAGCGGCCGTGGCGCAGGCGGCCCGCAGGTCGGCGTCGTCGAGGACCACGAAGGCCGACTTCCCCCCGAGCTCGAGGAAGACCTTCTTGAGGGTGCCGGCGGCGTCGGCCATGACGCGGCGCCCCGTGGCCGTGGACCCGGTGAAGCTCACCTGGTCCACCCGGTCGTCGGTGACGAAGCGGGACCCGAAGGCGGGGTCCGAGGACGGCACGACGTTGAGCACCCCGGGCGGGATGTCGGTCTCCTCGGCCACCAGGCGGCCGAGCACGGTGGCGCACCACGGCGTGTCGGGGGCGGGTTTGAGCACCACGGTGTTGCCGGCCGCCAGGGCCGGCCCCACCTTGGCCAGGTTGATCTGGTGGGGGACGTTCCAGGGCGTGATGGCGGCCACCACCCCGGTGGCCTCGCGCCGCAGCCAGCGCCGGGCCGGCATGCCCAGGGGCTCGGCCCGGCCCAGGTCGGTCTCCCAGGGGTAGGACTCGGCCAGGTCGGCCACCCACCCCAGGCCGGCCACGGGCTCGTCGAGCTGGGCCGAGTAGGTCATGAACAGGGGCGACCCCGTCTCGGCCACGGTCATGGCCCGCAGCTCCTCGGCGTGGGCCGCGAGGGCGACCCGGAGCTGGCGCAGGCAGCGCACCCGCAGCTCCAGGTCGGTGGACCAGGTGGTGGTGTCGAAGGCCCGCCGGGCGGCGGCCAGGGCCCGTTCGGCGTCGGCCGGCCCGGCGTCGGCGGCGACCCCGAGGACCTCGCCCGTGGCGGGATCGAGGGTCTCGAACACCGCCCCGGTGGAGGAGGCCACCAGCTCGCCGTCGACGAGCATGCGGGCCTCGCCGAAAGCGGCCGGATCGCCGCCGCTCACCACGTCGTCACGGGGGGCCGGCACCACGCTGTCACGACGGGGGAGGGGCCCCGTCCCCGCCCTCGGGGTCGGGGGCCAGGCCGAACACGGCGTCGGTGCGGGCCTCGGTCATGTGCGCCAGGGCCATGGGCAGGCCCAGGGAGGCGCCCAGCTCGATGGCGGCCCGCAGGTCCTTGTGGGCCAGGCGGGCCCCCGCCTCCATGAGGTCGAGGATGCCCCGGTCGGTGCCGGGGGGGAAGGGGGCGGCGGTGTGGCGGAACATGAGGCGCGACGACCCCCCGATCTCGCGGTCGCTGGTGCGGATGGCCTCGGCCAGCTTGCCGAGCTCGATGCCGGCCGCCTCGGCCAGGACCTGGGCCTCGTAGGCGGCCAGCCACGAGGCGTACTGCACCAGGTTGCGGGCCAGCTTGGCCTTGAGGCCGGCCCCCAGGGGCCCCATGTGCAGGACCAGCTGGGCGAAGGCGTCGATGACGGGGCGGACCCGCTCCACCACGGCGCCGTCCCCGCCCACCATGGCCACCAGGGCCCCCTCGGCCGCGGCCTGGGGACCGCCGCTCACCCCGCAGTCGAGGACGTCGACGTCGCGCCGGGCCGCCACCGCCGCCACGGCCTGGACGGTCTCGGGCGCCACCGTGGACAGCACCAGCACCACCGATCCCGCCGCCATGGTCCCCACGGCCCCCCCGGCCCCGTCCAGGACGCCGCGCACCTGGGCGTCGTCGAGGACCACCACCACCACGACGTCGGACCGCTCGCCCACCTCGGGCGGGCCGGCGGCCACGTGGGCCCGCCCGGCGTAGGGGGCGGTGGCCTCGGGGCGCAGGTCGCACACCACCAGGCCCAGGCCGGCCCGGAGCACGCCGTCGGCCACCCCCCGGCCGATGTCGCCCAACCCGATCACGCCCACCGTGGTCACGGCCGCAGTCTCCACCGCCCTCGGGCCATGGCCCCAACCCCCGTCGACGTTCCCTCTGGCTAGACAGCTGTCCAGAACGTAGTCTGGCGTCCATGGCCGACGCCAACGCCGATGCCCCGCCCCCGGGCGGGCTGCCCGACTACGCCGGTCCCTTCCGGGCCGACTTCCGCTACGAGGACCTCTCCAAGGAGGCCCTGGTGCGCCTGGTGCGGGAGTACGCCCTGGTCGTGCACCTCCTGGACCGCTCCATGTGCGCCGCGATCGGCATCCGCTACGGCATCGACATGGTGAACGAGCTCGCCATCGAGGAGTGGCGGGGCGCCAGCCCGATCTACGGGGAGCGCCTGCGCGAGATCATGGCCGTCCACGGCGACGGGGTGGAGGCCATCTTCAAGGTCCTCCAGCTCGACCCCGGCTTCCCCCACCACTACATGGACGTCCACTACGAGCTGGTGGACGACCGCCACGGCTACTTCGAGCTGCGCAGCTGCGGGGCCCTCCTCGACGTCGAACCCTGGGGCGAGCGCCTCGTGACGGGCATGTGCCACACCATCGAGGACGGCACCTTCGACGTCACGGCCCAGGCCGTCAATCCCAAGGCCCGGGTGCGCCACGTGCACCGCCCGCCCCGCCGCCCCGCCGACCGCGTCCCCCACTGCCGCTGGGAGGTGGTCATCGACGACGACACCCCCACCCTGCCCGTGGCCCAGATCACCGAGATGACCCGGCTCACCACGGCCGCCACCTTCCGCTTCCCCCCCATGCGGGACGGGACGCCCCACGTCCCCGCCGGAGCCGACCCCCCGGCCGGTGCCTGAGGTGGCCCTGCGGGCCGAGCCGGCGCTGACGCCGGAGGCCCCGGGCGGGGAGGACGGCGCCGGGGGGGAGGGGACCGAGGCGGCCGAGTCGACCCGGCGCCGCCTCACCCCCCGCCAGGCCGAGGTGGTGCGCCGCCTGGTGGAGGCGGCCGCGGCCGAGGCCCGGGACCAGGGCTACGAGAAGCTCACCGTGCGGGGCGTGGCCAGGCGGGCCGGGGTGGCCCCCGCCACCGCCTACACCTACTTCGCCTCCAAGGACCACCTCCTGGCCGAGGTGCTGTGGCGCCGCCTCGACGCCCTGGCCCCGGCGGCCGTCCCGGGGGACGCCCCCACGGCCGAGCGGGTCACGGCCGAGCTGCGCGTCCTCGGGCTCTTCGTGGCCGACGACCCGGTCCTGGCAGCGGCGTGCACCACGGCCCTCCTGGGGCGGGGCCCCGACGTGCGGGCCCTGCGCCAGCGCTTCGGCACGGCCCTCCACGACCGCCTGCGGGCCGCCCTCGGCGCCGACGCCGACGACGAGGTCCTGCGCAGCCTGGACCTGGCCTACAGCGGGGCCATGCTGTGGGCCGGGATGGGCCACATCCACTTCGAGGACGTGCCCGAGACCCTGGCCGCCACGGCCCGGCTCCTGCTCGGGGCCGGCCCCGGGGGGCGGGCGTGACGGGCGGCGGGGGTCGCACCGGCACCGACCCCGGCACGGCCGTGCACTACAGCCCCTACGACTACGCCGTGCACGAGGACCCCTACCCCGTCTACGCCCGCCTGCGGGCCGAGGCCCCCCTCTACCGCAACGACGAGTTCGACTTCTGGGCCCTGTCCCGCCACGCCGAGGTGCTGGGGGCCTTCCGCGACCCGGGGCACTTCTCCAACCGCTTCGGGGTCAGCCTCGACCCCGCCGCCTACGGGCCCCAGGCCCACAAGGCCATGTCCTTCCTGGCCATGGACCCCCCCACCCACACCCGCATGCGCTCGCTCGTGTCCAAGGCCTTCACCCCCCGCCGGGTGGCCGAGCTCGAGCCCGCCATCCGGGCCCTGGCCGTGCGCTACCTCGACGCGGCGCTGTCCATGGGCAGCTTCGACATGGTGGGCGACGTGGCCGGCAAGCTCCCCATGGACGTCATCTCCGAGATGATCGGGGTGCCCGGGCCCGACCGTCACGAGATCCGGCGCCTGGCCGACCTCCTCGTGCACCGCGAGGAGGGCGTCTTCGACGTGCCCCAGGCCGGCATGGAGGCGGCCCTGGTGCTGGCCGGGTACTTCGGCGACGTGGTGGCCGACCGCCGGCGCCGGCCCACCGAGGACCTCACCTCGGGGCTGTGCCGGGCCGAGCTCGACGGCGACCGCCTGAGCGACGACGAGATCATCTCCTTCCTCTTCCTCATGGTGGTGGCCGGGAACGAGACCACCACCAAGCTGCTGGCCAACGCCTGGTACTGGGCATGGCGCTTCCGCGACCAGCAGCGCGCCGCCCTGGCCGACCCCGGGCTGGCGCCGCGCTGGGTGGAGGAGACCCTGCGCTACGACACCTCGTCCCAGATGCTGCTGCGGGTGGTGACGGGCGGCCTCGAGGTCCTGGGCACGGAGCTCGCCGACGGGGACCGGGTCCTCCTCCTGGTGGGGTCGGCCAACCGCGACCCCGAGGTCTTCCCCGACCCCGACCGCTACGACCTGGCCCGCGACACCACCCGGTCGATCAGCTTCGGGGGCGGGCGCCACTTCTGCCTGGGGGCACCCCTGGCCCGCCTGGAGGCCCGCATCGTGCTGGAGGAGCTCGTGGCCCGGGTGGCGGACTACGAGGTCGACGCCGGTGGCGCCCGCCGGGTCCATTCGATCAACGTGCGGGGCTTCGCCGCCCTCCCCACCACCGTCACGCCCCGGTCCCCGGGGCACGGCCCCCGCACCTGAGGCAGGATCGGCGCCGTGCCCCCGAACCAGTTCGTGCCCCATCCCGAGCGCCGCCCCTCGGTGGTGGCGGGCGCCTCCTCCGGCATCGGCGCCGCCGTGGCCGCGGCCCTGGGGGCGGCCGGGCATCCCGTGGTCCTCGGCGCCCGGCGCACCGAGCGGTGCGAGGAGGTGGCCCGGCGCATCCGCGACGGTGGGGGCGAGGCCCACGTGGAGCACCTCGACCTGGCCGACCCCGAGTCGGTGGAGGCCTTCGCCGCCGCGGCGCAGAAGACCGTGGGGCCGGTCGACGTCATGGTGACGAGCGCCGGCCACGTCCGCCCCGGGGCGGCGCTCTCCACCTCGCCCTCGGACTTCGCCTACACCGTGGCCGTGAACCTCCTGGGGGCGCACCGCCTGGTCTCGGCCTTCGGGCCGGCCATGACCGAGCGCCACCACGGCGACCTGGTCTTCGTGTCGTCGGAGGCGGTGCGCACCCCCCGCCCCTCGGCCGCCGCCTACGTGGCCTCGAAGTTCGGGCTCGAGGGCTTCGTGCGGGCCCTGCAGCTCGAGCTGGAGGGCACCGGCGTGCGGGCCACCATCGTCCAGCCCGGCCAGACCCTGACCGGGATGGGCACGGACTGGGACCCCGAGGCCGCCACCGCCGTGCTCGAGGAGTGGATCCGCTTCGGGGTGGCCCGCCACAACCACTTCCTGCGCCCCGCCCACGTGGCGGCGGCGGTGCTGGCCGCCCTCGACACGCCGCCCGGCTCGCACCTGCCCCTCATCGAGGTGCAGCCCGAGGCCCCCATCGCCCCGGCCGACCCCTCCGGGCCGGCCCCCCGTCCCGGAGGAGACACGCCATGACCCTCGACGTCGCCCTGCGCGAGCCCCCCAAGGTGTCGGGGGGGGAGGCCGAGCACGGCCACCTGGACGAGCTGCGCCACGATCCCATCGGCCTCATGCGCCGCACCCGGGCCGAGTGCGGCGACGTGGGCGAGTTCCGCCTGGCCCAGCGGGACGTGGTGCTCCTCACCGGGGCCGAGGCCAACGAGTTCTTCTTCCGCGCCCCGGAGGAGGTCCTGGACCAGGCCGAGGCCTACCCCTTCATGACCCCCATCTTCGGTCCGGGCGTGGTGTTCGACGCCCCGCCGGAGCGGCGGCGCGAGATGCTGCACAACCAGGCGCTGCGCGACAAGTTCATGCGCGGCCACGCCGCCACGATCACCGCCGAGGTCGAGGCGATGGTGGCCGCCTGGGACGACGAGGGCGAGATCGACCTGCTCGAGTGGTTCGCCGAGCTGTTCATCTACACGTCCTCGGCGTGCCTG
>DATJOV010000223.1:0-2125 GCA_035506735.1 Acidimicrobiales bacterium
AGGACGGCGATGCCACCCTCCACGTCAGGCCTGGCCCGCGTCGCCCAGGGTGCCCTTGGTGGAGGGCACCACGGCCCCGTCGACCCGCACGGCGTCGCGCAGGGCCCGGGCCACGGCCTTGAAGGAGGCCTCGAGCACGTGATGGGTGTTCTTGCCCGTCACCATGCGGACGTGGAGGGTGAGGGCGGCCGCCGTCACCAGGGCCCGCCAGAACTCCTCGGCCAGCTGGGGGTCGAACGGGGGCGAGCCCAGGGGGGCGGCGTCGGGGGCGAGCGCCACGCCGTAGGCCAGGAAGGGCCGGCCCGAGACGTCCAGGGCCACCTCCACCAGGGCCTCGTCCAGGGGGAGGGCGATGGAGGCGAAGCGCCGGATCCCGGCCTTGTCCCCGAGGGCGTGGCGCAGGGCCTCGCCCACCACGATGCCCACGTCCTCCACGGTGTGGTGGGCGTCGACCTCGAGGTCGCCCCGGGCCCGCACCTCGAGGTCCATCCCGCCGTGCCGGCCCAGCTGCGACAGCATGTGGTCGAAGAAGGGCAGCCCCGTCTCGACCCGCACCTCCCCCGCCCCCCCGGCCGGGTCGAGACCGAGGGTCACCTCGATGGTGGTCTCGGCCGTGCGCCGGGACCGCTCGGCCCGACGCGGCTCCCGGGTGGCGCCCATCGGGCCAGGTTACGCGACCCCCGGGGACCTCAGGCCGAGAGCGCCGCCCCCAGGGCGGCCAGGAAGCGGTCGTTCTCCTCGGGCGTGCCCACCGTGACCCGCAGGCACTGGTCGAGGCCGGGCCACGAGGAGCAGTCCCGCACCAGCACGGAGCGCTCGAGCAGGTCCCGCCACACCGCCTCGGCCCGCCGGTGCAGGGGCCGGAACAGGATGAAGTTGGCGTCCGAGGGCCAGCTCTCCACGGCCAGGTCGGACAGGGCGGCGGCCAGGCGCCCCCGCTCCTCGACCACGAAGGCCACGCGGGCCTCCATGGCCGGGGCGTGGCGCAGGGCCAGGCGCCCGGCCAGCTGCTTCACGGCGTCGAGGTGGTAGGGCAGGGCCACGGCGGCGCACGCCTCCACCACCTCGGGCGCCGCCACCAGGTAGCCCAGGCGGAAGGCGGCCATGGACCACGTCTTGGAGAAGGTGCGCACCACCACCAGGCGCTCGCTCCCCGGGGCCCCGGCCCGGGCCAGGTCCAGGGCGCTCGACGGGGCGTACTGGCCGTAGGCCTCGTCCACCACCACCAGCCCGGGGGCCCGGGCCAGCACGGCGGCCACCGTCTCGGCCGGCTCGGCCCGCCCGGTGGGGTTGTTGGGGGAGCACAGGAAGGTGATGACGGGGCGGGCCCGGGCCAGGACCTCCTCCACCACGGCGGGGTCGAGGCGGTACTGGGCGTCGCGCCATCCCGATGCCACGGCGGTGGCGGTGAGGGCGGCGATGTGGCGGTGCAGGCCGTAGGTGGGCTCGAACAGCGCCGCGCTGCGCCCCGCCCCGCCGTACGCCAGGAGGAGGCACTGGAGGACCTCGTTGGAGCCGTTGGCGCAGAACACGCGCTCGGCCCCCACCCCGTGGAACTCCCCCAGGGCGCGGCGCAGGTCGCGGGCGTCGCGGTCGGGATAGCGGTGGAAGGCCAGCGTGGCGATCTCCTGGCGCACCTCCTCCACCCAGGCGGCCGGAGGGGCCAGGGGCGACTCGTTGGTGTTGAGCCGCACCTCCACCTCCACCTGGGGCGAGTGGTAGCCCGACAGGGCGACCAGGTCGGGGCGCACGGGGACGGGCCCGGCGCCGGCGGCGTCGCCGGTCACGGCCGACGCACCAGCACCGAGGCGGCGTGGGCGGGCAGCCCCTCGGCGGTGGCGATGGCGACCACGTGGGGGGCCAGCCGGGCCAGGCCGGCGGCGTCGACGCCCACGGCGTGGATGTGGGTGCGGAAGTCGTCGACCCGCAGGGCCGAGGCGAAGCGGGCCGTGCGGGCCGTGGGCAGGACGTGGTTGGGGCCGGCCACGTAGTCGCCCAGGCTGGCCGGCGCGTAGGGGCCGAGGAAGACCGCACCGGCGCTGCGAACCAGGGGCAGGAGGTCCTCGGCTCCCTCCACCATGAGCTCGAGGTGCTCGGGGGCGATCACGTTGGACAGGGCCACGGC
>DATJOV010000224.1:0-6544 GCA_035506735.1 Acidimicrobiales bacterium
GCGTTGCCCATGACGCGTTGCCCATGACGCGTTGCCCATGACGCGTTGCCCATGACGCGTTGCCCATGACGCGGCACGTTGCGTCACTCGCGCACGACCTCGGACGGATCCTTGTCGGGGCGCAGGCCGCGCCAGGTGGGATGACGCAGGCGTCGGTCGCTCGTCCACTCGCCGAAGGCCACCTCACCCACCAGGGTGGGCTCGACCCAGTGCGTGCCGGCGCCGGCCGCCCCGCCCAGCTCGGCGGCGGGCACCTCGAGGGCGGGGTCGGGACGGGCCAGGGGTCGGAGGATGGCGGCGAGACGGCGTAGCTCGGCGTCGCTGAACCCGGTGCCGACCCGGCCGGCGAACCGCAGCTCGCCCTCCTCGGGCACGGCCAGGAGGAGCGCCCCGATGGCGTCGTGGCGACGGCCCCGACCCGGGGCCCAGCCCACCAGCACGACCTCCTGCGTGCGCATGAGCTTGACCTTGACCCAGTCCCGGCTGCGGCGTCCCGGTTGGTAGGGCGAGGCACGCCGCTTGGCCACCACGCCTTCGAGCCCCTGCTGGCGCGCCGCCGCCAGGACGTCGGCGCCGCCGCCCTCGAACGAGGGGGGCACGGTGAGATGGGGCGCCCCCAGCCCGAGATCGAGCAGGAGGGCCCGTCGCTCGGCGTGGGGGAGGTCGAGGGTGGGACGGCCGAGGAACAGGACGTCGAAGACGAGGTAGACCACGGGGGTCTCGGCCGCCAGGCGCGCCGCCTTGGTCGGGTCGGCCACGTGCAGGCGAGCCTGCAGGGTCCCGAAGTCAGGACGCCCCGAGGGCCCGAAGGCGACGATCTCGCCGTCGAGCACCAGGGCCCCCCGGGAGGCGATGGCCTCGGCGGCGGAGCGGAGCTCGGGGTAGGCCACGGTCACGTCGCGGTCGTTGCGCGAACGCAGGAGGAGGCCGCCGGCGCCGTCGAGGTAGGCCACGGCGCGCACCCCGTCCCACTTGAACTCGTACGACCAGGCCGCGTCGTCGCCGGGGAGGTCGCCGGCCGTGGCCAGCATGGGCCGGATCAGGGCCGGGAAGAGGGGTGGGGCCACACCTCAGTGTGGCCCCTGGCGCCTCCGCCGTCAGGCTGGCCCGTGGCGCTCAGGCCACGGCGCGCCCCCGCCCGTGGGCGCCGTGGTCCCCCAGGGTGGCGACGGTGGGGTGGTGGACGGCGTGGGATGAGCACAACGCACCGGCGTTGTACATCGAGAGCCGCGTGTCGCAGCCCGGCGCGCTGCAGACGCGGTGGGCCCCGAAGGTCCGGGGGGCGCGGCGGTAGCCCGTCAGCTTCTCGCCGGCGACGGATTCCGAGAGCTCGGGTCGGTGTCGTTGGGGCATGGGCGGGTCCTCCTCCTCGGGACTGGGGCTGACGCCGCCGATCAGGTCGCCCGAGCCCGGGGTCCCGCCTCGCCGTCCGCCTCCCCCCGGCCCTACCCCGGACCCGGGTCCGCCAACCCCGGTCCTTCGGGGAGGGGGCCGGCCTTCAGGGCCGGTGCCGGCGGCGGACCACCATCCAGGCCCGGGTGACCCCGTCCACGTGCTCCGATCCGTGTTCGTCGACGAGGGCGTCGAGGATCCGCTCCGAGAGCTCGGTGGAGGTGGCCTCGATCTCGGTCTCGGGCGTGGCGGCGGGCGTGGCACCGTCGCCGGCGGGCGCCTCGAGCCGTCCGTGGACCCGGATGGCGTGGTCCCCCCACTCGAAGCTGAGGCGCAGCCGACGACGCCCGTCCTCGCCGCCCCCGGTCACGGTGAGGCACAGCTCGTCGATGGCCAGGCGCAGGTCCTCGACCTGGTCGATCCCGAAGCCGGCCCGGCTGGCCACGGCCGTCCCCGTCATGCGGGCCAGGAAGACGAGATCGGGGCGCACGGGGAAGCTGAGCTCGACCGTGCCGCCCGCCTCGTCCTCACCCTCCCCGGGAGCCGGGCCCGCCGGGGCGGGGCTGCTCACGCCGACACCGCGTCGGCCGTCGTGGGGTAGATGGCGAAGACGTCGTCGAGCCCGGTGATGCTGAAGACCTTGGCCAGGTGGGGCTCGGTCACCACCAGCCGCAGGTCCCCGCCGCCGGCGCGCAGGCGCTTCATGGCGGCCACGAGGACCCCGAGGGCGGTGGAGTCGACGAAACGCACCTCGGTGAGGTCGACCACCACGGTGGTGGCCCCGCTCTCGCCCAGGCCCTCGAGATGCTCGGCCAGGCGGGGCGCGGTGGCCAGGTCGACCTCGCCACCCACCGTCACCACCGGGACGCCGCGCTCCTCTCCCGGAGTCAGGGTGAAATCGGCCTCGGTGGTCATGGCATCGCTCCTCGCTGTCGCTGTCCGTCGGCTCGCCACCCGCGCCTCCATCATGCCCGCCCGGCCGCCGGTGGCAAAGAGCATCGCGCCATGGGCGAGCGCGCCGTCATGGGTCGGCGCCGGGGGGGGCGAGGTTTGCGCCCCGCCCGGTGGGGCATAACGCCGGGAGCCGTGCCGGGTGACGGCCCTGGCTGAGGCGCGCCGTCACGACGGTGCGTCCGTCACGTCCAGCGGGACGGGGACGCGGGTGACGACGAGGTCGCTGCGGTTGCGCAGTGCCGACGACAGGGCCCGGTCGACGTGGTTGTGCAGGATGCGGTGGCGCAGCCGGCGGGGGACGACGACCGGGATCAGCACCACGACCTCCTCCCCGCTGCGCCGCCCGCATTGCTCGTCGACGAGCTCGAGGATGGGATCGGCCACCGAGGCGTAGTCGGTGCGCAGCACTTCGAGCCGCACCCCGGGATGCCACCGGTCCCACTGCCGGCGGACGTCCTCGGCCCGCCGCTCGGTGTCCTCCCCGATGAGGACGGTGACGGCCAGGACCTCGTCGCCGATGGACTCGGCCACGCTGAGGGCCTGGGTGGCCAGGGTGGAGATCCCCACCAGGGGGACGATCACGAGCGTGCGGCAGCGGTGGGGGAGCGGGGGGAGGCTCCCCAACCCGAGGGCCGTGGCCACGGCGGCGTAGTAGCGGTGGATGCGCCGGAAGAGGAGCATGAAGAGGGGGACGGCCACCACCACCACCCACCCCCCGCTGGTGAACTTGGTGACGAGGAACAGCACCGTGGACACCCCGGTGGCGAGCGCCCCCACCCCGTTCACGGCGGCTTTGAGCTGCCAGCGCCGCGGCCGCTCCCGCCACCAGTGCCGCACCAGGCCCACCTGGGAGAGGGTGAAGCCGGTGAAGACGCCGATGGCGAAGAGGGGGATGAGGCGCTGGGTCTGGCCGTCCACGGCCAGGAGCAGGGCGGCGGAGAACACGGCCAGGCTCACGATGCCGTTGCTGTACATCTGGCGATCGCCCCGCAGGGTGAAGAGGTGGGGAAGGTAGTTGTCGCGGGCCAGGAGGCTGGTGAGGACGGGCAGTCCGCCGAAAGAGGTGTTGGCCGCCAGGGCCAGGGCGGCGGTGACGGCCAGGGACACGACGTAGTAGGCCCAGTGCCGGCCCACGGCCAGGCCCATGATCTGGCTCAGGACGCTCTGACCGGTGCGGGGTTCGACGTGCAAGCGCACGGCCAGGACGGCCAGCCCCACGAGCATGGCGGCGAGGATCCCCCCCAGGAGGGCCTCGGTGCGCTTGGCCCTGACCTGGCGGGGGGGCCGGAAGAGGGGCACGCCGTTGGCGATGGCCTCGACGCCGGTGAGGGCGCTGCACCCGGCGGCGAAGGCCTTGAGGACGAGGAGGACGCCCACGGCTTCGAGCCCCCCCGTGGCCACCTGGACCCGGCCCCCCAGGCGCAGGTGGGGGGCCAGCGGGTGGATCAGGCCCACCACGATGATCCCCAGGAGGCCGAGGATGAAGACCAGGGTGGGCACGAGGAAGGCCCGGGCCGTCTCGCCCAGGCCGCGGAGGTTGAGGACGGTGATGCACGCCAGCACGCCCAGGCAGATGGGAACCGTGGCCGAGGTGAGCGACGGGAAGGCCGAGGTGAGCTGGCCCACGCCGGCGGCGATGGAGACCGCCACGGTGAGGGTGTAGTCCACGAGGAGGGCGGCCCCGGCCAGCTGGGCGGCGTGGGGCCCCAGGTTGGCCCCGGCCACGGCGTAGGCGCCCCCGCCCGAGGGATAGGCGTCGATCACCTGGCGGTACGAGAGGACCAGGACGAGGAGCAGGCCCACGATGGCCAGGGTGACGGGGAGCACGACGTGCAGGGCCCCCACCCCCGCCCCGCCCAGGACGAGGAGGATGGCCTCGGGCCCGTAGGCGACCGACGTGAGGGCGTCGAGGGACAGGGCCGAGAGGCCCTCGACGGGGGTGATGGCCTCCTTGGTGGCCTCGCTCGAGCGCACGGGACGGCCCACCACGAGCTGGACCAGGCCCCGCAGGGGGCTCCCCCCTCGCCCCGACCCGCCGCCCGGGGACGCCGTCACCACGGCCCCGCCGTGCCCGTGGTTGAGGAAGCCCCCGTGCTCCGGTAGACCCTGTCCATGACGCCGCTCGCCGCCCTGGCCGTGGCCGGCGCGGGCCTGGCGGCGGGCACCGTGAACACCATCGTGGGCTCGGGGTCGCTCATCACCTTCCCCACCTTGCTCGCGTTCGGCTTCGCGCCGGTGGTCGCCAACGTGAGCAACACCGTGGGCCTGGTGCCGGGCTCGCTCAGCGGTGCCGTCGCCTACCGGGCCGAGTTGCGGGGCCAGCGGGCCCGGCTGCTCGTGCTGGGGACGGCGTCGACGGCGGGGGGGATCACGGGCGGGGCGCTGCTCCTGGCCCTGCCGGGGAGCGTCTTCCGCACCGTCGTCCCCGCCCTCATCCTGGTGGCCTGCGCCCTCGTGGCGGGGCAGCCCTGGCTGGGGGCCAGGCTGGCCCGTCGCCGCCACCGCCGGCCCCACGGCGGCCCGGCCCTGTTCGGGTCGGTCTTCGCCACCGGGGTGTACGGGGGGTACTTCGGTGCGGCCCAGGGGGTGATCCTCATCTCGCTCCTCGGGATCTTCCTGCCCGACGACCTGCAGCGGCTCAACGCCGCCAAGAACGTGCTCGCCCTCGTCGTGAACGGGGTGGCCGCCGTGCTCTTCATCGCCCTCACCCACGTGTCGTGGGAGGCGGCGGGCCTGGTGGCGGCGGGGTCCGTGGTGGGGGGCCAGGTCGGGGGGCGCCTGGGGCGGCGGGTGCCGGCCCCCCTGCTGCGCGTCGTCATCGTGGTGGTGGGGGTGGTGGCCGCCGTGATCCTCCTCGTCTGAGGAGCACCGGACACGGGCCTGCCTCGGGGACAGGGTAGAGCACGGCTCCCCGGCACCGGTGGTCCCGTGTCGCCCCGGCCCGACGGGCTCGGTACGCTGCGCGCCTCGCTTCGCCCGACGCACACCCCCGCAGAGCCAAGGAGCGCACCCGCCATGGACGGCCCCGACGAGACCTCGGACCCCCTCGCCATCGCCGCCGCCCTGGGGGCGCTCGGGGCCGCCACCATCGGGGAGTCCGGGGCCCGGCGCATGCGGCCCCGCATCCGGGCCGTCTGGCCCGGGGCGCGCCTGGCCGCCCCGGCCTTCCCGGTGCGCTGCACCCCGGGGGACAACCTGGCCATCCACGTGGCCGTGGCGACGGCGCCGCCCGGGAGCGCCCTGGCGGTCGACGTGGGGGACGAGGACGAGTTCGGCTACTGGGGCGAGGTGCTCACCACCGGGGCCCAGGCCCGGGGGATCGCCGGCCTGGTCATCGACGGGGGGGTGCGCGACACCGAGGCCCTGGCGGCGCACGGCTTCCCCGTCTTCTCCTCCACCGTGGCCCTGCGGGGGGCGGCCAAGGAGGCGCCGGGGACGGTGGGCGGTGCGGTGACGGTGGGGGACGTGTCGGTGGGCTTCGGCGACTGGCTCGTGGGCGACGGCGACGGGGTGGCGGTGGTGCCGGCCGAGCGCCTGGCCGAGGTGGTCCTGGCGGGACGGGGACGCGAGGCCAAGGAGCGGGCCATGTTCGCGGCCCTCCGGGCCGGGTCCACCACGATCGAGCTGCTCGGGCTCGACCCCTCGCCCGTGCGCGACGAGCGCCCCCGGTCCTGACCCCGGGTCAGCCCGGGACCAGGTTGGGGGGCCGGCGGCCGGCCAGCACGTCGCACACGCCCTGGCCTGCCAGGCGGGCCATGGCCGTGCGGGTGGCCCGGCTGGCGCTCCCGATGTGGGGGAGGAGCACGGTGCGGGGGGCGCTCAGCAGGCGGGGGTGGACCCGGGGCTCCCCCTCGTAGACGTCGAGCCCGGCGGCGAAGATGACCCCGTGGTGGAGGGCCTCGGCCAGCGCCTCCTCGTCCACCACCGGCCCCCGGGCCGTGTTGACCAGCACGGCGTGGCGCCGCATGCGGGCCAGCTCGGGGGCGCCGATGAGGTGGCGGGTGTCGTCGGTGAGCGGGACGTGGAGGCTCACGATGTCGGACTCGCCCAGGAGGCGGTCGAGCTCGGCCACGTAGCCCGGCATCCCGGTGGGGCGCCGGGTGTGGTGCAGCACCTGCATGCCGAAGCCCGCCGCCCGGCGGCCCATGGCCTGGCCGATGCGCCCGTAGCCCACCAGGCCGAGGGTGGCCCCGTGGAC
>DATJOV010000225.1:0-9780 GCA_035506735.1 Acidimicrobiales bacterium
AGCCGGGGGCGAAGGTGAGCTCGCCCCCCACGGTGGGCACCCCCACCGAGTTGCCGTAGCCGGAGATGCCGGCCACCACCCCTTCGGTGAGCCACCGGCAGCGGGCGTCGTCGAGGGGCCCGAAGAACAGCGGGTCCATCAGGGCGATGGGGCGCGCCCCCATGGTGAAGATGTCGCGCAGGATGCCGCCCACCCCGGTGGCCGCCCCCTGGTAGGGCTCGACGGCCGACGGGTGGTTGTGGCTCTCGATGCGCAGGGCCACGGCGATGCCGTCCCCGGCGTCCACCACCCCGGCGTTCTCGCCCGGGCCCACCAGGACGTGGGGGCCCTCGGGGGGCAGGCGCCGCAGGTGCAGGCGCGACGACTTGTAGGAGCAGTGCTCGCTCCACATCACGGCGTACAGGGCCAGCTCCAGATGGTTGGGGGGGCGGCCCAGGATGGCGGTGACGCGGGCCGCCTCCTCGTCGGTGAGGCCCAGGGCCCGGTGCAGGGCCTCGGGAGCACCGGCCGGCGCCCCCGCGCTCGTGTCGTCGGGGGCGGACGCGGCCATCGCCGCCACCGTACCGGCCGCCGGGGCGGGCCCGGGCTTCCTTGCCATCGGCGGGGGGCTGTCCGATAATCCCCCCCGATGCCGAGCGCCAAGGGCAGTGGCGGGCGGGCGCCGATGTCCGACGCCCACAAGGCGGCCCTGGCCCGGGGCCGCCAGGAGGGGCGCGCCGTGCGGCGCTACCTCGAGGCCCTGGAGAGCCAGCGGCCCCGGCGGGGCCGCAAGCGCACCCCCGAGTCCATCAAGCGCCGCCTCGCCGCGGTGCACGAGCGCCTCGACGGGGCCGACGCCCTGTCCCGCCTCCACCTGCTGCAGGAGAAGGCCGACCTCGAGGCCGAGCTGACCCGGGCCGCGGCCCACAGCGAGCTCAGCACGCTGGAGAAGGGGTTCGTGAAGGTGGCCCGCGCCTACGGCCAGCGCAAGGGCATCGGCTACCAGGCGTGGCGCTCGGCCGGGGTCAGCGCCGCCGTGCTGCAGCGGGCCGGCATCCCCCGGGGCCCGGCCCCGGCCCCACCGGCGCGGGGGGGCGGCGGGCGCTGAGGATCCGGGCGGGCCTCAGGGCTCGCGCCGTGGCTGGCTCCACTTGCGCCCCAGCCACGCCACCCACCCCACGGTGGCCACCACGGCGAGCCACCACACGATCCATACCGGGCTCTCCATCACGAGACGGACCCTACACCGCCCGGTGCCGGGCCCTCCCCCCCGGGAACATTCAGGCCGGCTGGGCCACCCCGGCCCGCCGCCGGGCCGCCCGCACCAGGGCGCCGAGGAGGACGGCGCCGTCGGTGGCCCCGGTGAGGGCGTCGCAGGCCCGCTCGGGGTGGGGCATGAGCCCCACCACGTTGCCGGCCTCGTTGCACACCCCGGCGATGGCGTCGACCGAGCCGTTCACGTCCTCGGCGTAGCGCAGCACCACCCGGTCCTCGGCCCGGAGGCGCTCGAGGGTGGCGGCGTCGCAGGTGAAGTTGCCCTCGAAGTGGTTGACGGGGAGGGCCAGGGTGGTGCCGGGGGCGATGCCCTCGGTCAGGACGGTGCGGTCGGTGGCCACCGTCACCGCCACGGTGCGGCACACGAATCGCAGCCCCCGGTTCTTCTGCAGGGCCCCGGGCAGGAGCCCGGCCTCGGTCAGGACCTGGAAGCCGTTGCAGATCCCCACCACGGGGCCGCCGTCGGCGGCGAAGGCGGCCAGGGCGGCCATGACGGGGGAGAAGCGGGCGATGGCCCCGGGGCGGAGGTAGTCGCCGTGGGCGAAGCCCCCGGGGAGGACCACGGCGTCGTAGCCGGCCAGGGAGCGCTCCCCGTGCCACACCAGGTCGGCGGTGACCCCGGCCCCGGCCCCGTCCCCGTCCCCGGCCGGGCCGGCCCCCGTCAGGGCCAGGGCCCGCACCACGTCGTGCTCGCAGTTGCTGCCGGGGAAGACGACCACCCCGAGGCGGGCCGTCACGGCGCCACCGTGATCACCGACTCCTCGATGACGGGGTTGGCCAGGAGGCGGTCGGCCACGGCCGTGGCGCGGGCGGCGGCGTCCTCGGCGTCGGCCGCCTCGACGGCCAGGCGGATGGCCTTGCCCACCCGCACCGCCCCCACCCCGTCGAAGCCCAGGGCGGGCAGGGCCCGCTCCACCGTGGCCCCCTGGGGATCGGCGATGCCGGGGCGCAGGCGCACCTCGACCAGGACCTCGAACCTCACGCCGCCGTCACCGGGCCCCGTACCAGTCGGCCAGGCGCCGCCCGCTGACGCGCTCGTAGGCGGTGACGTAGCGGGCGCTCGTCTCGGCCACGATCTCCTCGGGCAGGGCGGGCGGGGGCGGGGTCTTGTCCCAGCCGCTGGCCTCGAGCCAGTCCCGCAGGGGCTGCTTGTCGAAGGCGGGGGGATTGGTGCCGGGGCGCCAGGCGTCGGCGGGCCAGAAGCGGCTGGAGTCGGGGGTGAGGACCTCGTCGCACAGGGCCAGGGCGCCGTCGATCATCCCCAGCTCGAACTTGGTGTCGGCCACGATGATGCCCTGGTCCTCGGCCGCGGCGGCGGCCCGGCGGTAGGCCTCCACGCACAGGTCGCGGGCCGCCTCGGCCGTCTCCTTGCCCACCAGGTCCACGGCCTCGTCGAAGCCGATGTTGAGGTCGTGGCCCTCGGTGGCCTTGGTGGAGGGGGTGAACATGGGCTCGGGCAGGCGGTCGGCCTCCTGCAGCCCGGCCGGGAGGGGGGTGCCGTGCAGGGTGCCCGAGGTGCGGTACTCCTTCCACCCCGAACCGGCCAGGTAGCCCCGCACGATGCACTCCAGCGGGAGCATCTCGGCCCGGCGCACCAGCAGGGCCCGCCCCGCCAGGCCCCCGGCCCCGGCCGCCGCCCCCAGGTCGTCGGCCCCGGCCGGGAAGTCGGCGGGGTCGGCCGAGACCAGGTGACTGGGGGCCAGGTCGGCCAGCTCCCCCAGCCAGTGCACGGTCATGGCCGTGAGGACCCGCCCCTTGTCGGGGATGGGCTCGGCCAGCACCACGTCGAAGGCCGAGATGCGGTCGGACGCCACCATGAGGAGGCGCCCCTCCCCGGCGTCGTAGAGCTCGCGCACCTTGCCGCTGTGCACCTTCTGCAGGGTCATGCTCCAACCTCCTTGATGGCGTCGGCGAACCTCGAGACGTGGCGCAGGGCCCGCTCCAGGCTGAAGGCCTCGTCCAGGGCCAGGGGGCCCAGGGTGACCTCGTCGTCGGCCTCGAGCACCTGGCGCAGGGGGAGGCGCTCCTCCCACGCCCGGCGGGCGTCGCGCTGGACGATGCGGTAGGCGGCGTCGCGCTCGAGGCCCGAGGCCACCAGGGCCAGGAGCACGGCCTGGCTGAAGACGAGCCCGAAGGAGCCCTCGGTCACGTTGGCCCGCATGCGGTCGGTGTGGACCACCAGGCCCTCCACCAGCCCGGCGCAGCGCCGCAGGACGTAGTAGGCGAGGAGGCAGGCGTCGGGCAGCACCACCCGCTCCACCGAGCTGTGGGAGATGTCGCGCTCGTGCCACAGGGCGACGTCCTCGAGGCCCGCTCCGAGGTAGCCCCGCAGCACCCGCGCCAGGCCCGAGAGGCGCTCGGACAGGATGGGGTTGCGCTTGTGGGGCATGGCCGAGGAGCCCTTCTGGCCCCGGCCGAAGGCCTCCTCCACCTCGCCCACCTCGGTGCGGGCCAGATGGCGGATCTCGGTGCCGATCATCTCCACCGTGGCCCCCACCGAGGCGCACGCCCACAGCAGCTCGGCGTGGCGGTCCCGGGCGATGACCTGGGTGGCGGGGACGGGGGTGAGGCCCAGGGCCCCGCACACGTGCGCCTCGACCAGGGGATCGATGTTGGCGTAGGTCCCCACCGCCCCCGACAGCTTCCCCACCGCCACGGCCCGGCGCGCCCCGCGCAGGCGCTCCCTGTCGCGCTGGGCCTGGAGGCACCACAGGGCCAGCTTGGCCCCGAAGGTGGTGGGCTCGGCGTGCATGCCGTGGGTGCGCCCCGCCATGGGGCTGTCCATGAACTCGAGGGCCCGGGCCCTGAGCACCTCCACCAGCTCCCCCGACGCGGCCACCAGGAGGTCGGCGGCACGGGTCAGGGTGGCGCACAGGGCGGTGTCGACCACGTCGGAGGAGGTGAGCCCGTAGTGGATCCACGACCCCTCGGGGGGGCCGATGGCCTCCTGGACCACGTCCACGAAGGCGGCCACGTCGTGGTCGGTGACCCGCTCGCGCTCCTCGACGGCGTGCACCAGGGCCGGGGTCACCTTGGGGGCACGGGCCCGGGCCGCCACGGCGTCGGCGTCGGGGGCCACGCCCGCCTCGGCCCACCCCTCCACGGCCAGGAGCTCCACCTCCAGCCAGGTCTCGAGGCGGGCCTCGTCGGTGAAGAGCTCGGCCATCTCGGGGAGCGAGTAGCGGGGGATCACCGCCCGCCTCCGGTGGCGGCCGCCACGGCCGTGGCGGCCTCGGCGATGTCGCTGCGGTGCTGCACCCCGGGCCACCCGATGCAGCCCACCCCGGCGTAGGCCCGCCGGCGGGCCTCGGCCAGGTCGGCCCCCAGGGCCTGCACCACCAGCACCCGGCCCCCGGCCGTGACGATGTTCCCGTCGGCGTCGAGGGCGGTGCCGGCGTGGAGGACGGTCACCCCCGGCACGAGGGCCGCCTCGTCCAGCCCGTCGACCACGTCGCCGGTGCGGGGGGTCCCGGGATAGCCCTCGGCCGCCAGCACCACCCCCACCGAGGCCTCGGGGGAGAAGCGGGGCTCGGTGCGCAGGCGGCCGGCGGCCGCCTCGGCCAGGAGGGCGGTGAGGTCCTCGGTCAGGCGGGGCAGGACCACCTCGGTCTCGGGGTCGCCGAAGCGCACGTTGTACTCCAGCACCCGGGGACCGTCCTCGGTGAGGATGAGCCCGGCGTAGAGCACCCCGCGGTAGTCGATCCCCCGGCGCCGCAGGGCCCCCACCAGCGGCTCCACCGCCTCGTCCAGGACCCGGTCCACCAGGCGGTGGTCGGCGGCGGGGACGGGGGAGTAGGCCCCCATGCCCCCGGTGTTGGGCCCCACGTCGCCGTCCCCGATCCGCTTGAAGTCCTGGGCCGGGGCCAGGGGGGCGATGCGCCGCCCGTCGCACAGCACCAGGAGGGAGCACTCCGGGCCGGCCAGCCCCTCCTCCACCACCACCCGGCGGCCGGCCGGGCCGAAGCTGCGCCCCGACAGCTTGGCCTCGATGTCGGCCTCGGCCTCGTCCCGGGCGTCGGTGACGAGCACCCCCTTGCCCGCCGCCAGGCCGTCGGTCTTCACCACCCAGGGTCCGGGCAGCTCCCCCAGGAAGGCCCGGGCGGCGGCGGGGTCGTCGAAGGCCCCCCACCGGGCCGTGGGCACGCCCGCCTCGTCCAGGACCTCCTTCATGAAGACCTTGGACCCCTCCAGGCGGGCCCCGTCCGCCCCGGGGCCGAACACGGCCCGGCCCTCGGCCCGCAGGCGGTCGGCCAGGCCGTCCACCAGGGGCTGCTCGGGCCCGATGACCACCAGGTCGGCGTCGACGCGCTCGGGGGGATCGGTGGTGACGGTGACCCGCTCGGCGAAGGGGACGCGGGCCGCCTCGCTGTCGCGCCGGCCCGGCATCCCGGGGTTGCCGGGGGCGACCACCACGGCGTCGGCCGTGCGGGCCAGGGCCAGGGCCAGGGCGTGCTCGCGCCCTCCCGAGCCCACCACGCACACCTTCACCGCCGGCACCGCACCCCGGGCGGCGTCATGCCGCGAACCGCACGAACTGCTCGCGCCCGGGCCCCACGCCCACCAGCTTGATGGGCACCCCGATCTGTTCGGCCAGGAAGGCCACGTAGCGCCGGGCGGCGGGGGGGAGGTCGGCCAGCGAGGTGGCCCCCGACAGGTCCGTCGACCACCCCGGCAGCTCCTCGTACACGGCCTCGACCTGGTGCAGGGTGGACTGGTGGTAGGGGGGGTACTCGAAGGTGCTGGTCCCGTCGCGGTAGGCGGTGCACACCTTGACGGTGTCGAAGGTGTCGAGGACGTCGAGCTTGGTGAGGGCCACCTCGGTGAGGGAGTTGAGCCGCACCGCCTGGCGGATCATGACGGCGTCGAACCACCCGCAGCGCCGGCGCCGCCCGGTGTTGGTGCCGAACTCGTGGCCCCGCTCCACCAGGAGGTCCCCCACCTCGTCGGTGCACTCGGTGGGGAAGGGCCCCGCCCCCACCCGGGTCACGTAGGCCTTGGCGATGCCGATGACCTCGCCGATCCGGCGCGGCCCCACCCCGGTGCCGGTGCAGGCCCCCCCGGCCACGGGGTTGGAGGAGGTGACGAAGGGATAGGTGCCGTGGTCGAGGTCGAGGAAGGTGGCCTGGGCCCCCTCCAGCAGGACGTTGCGGTCCGCCTCGAGGGCCTCGTGCACCAGCCCCACCGTGTCCCCCACCATGGGACCGATGCGGGGGGCGTGGACGTCGAGGTACTCGTCGCAGATGCTGGCGGCGTCGATGGGGAGGCGGTTGTAGACCTTGGCCAGGATGGCGTTCTTCTCCTTCAGCACCACCTCGAGCTTCTGGCGGAAGATCTTGGCGTCGAGGAGGTCCTGGACCCGCAGGCCCACCCGGGCCGCCTTGTCGGCGTAGGCGGGGCCGATGCCCCGCTTGGTGGTGCCCAGGGAGTTCTTGCCCAGGAAGCGCTCGGTGACCCGGTCGAGCTCGGTGTGGTACGGCATGATGAGGTGGGCGTTGCCGCTCACCACCATGCGGCTCGTGTCCACCCCCTTGGCCTCGAGGGTGTCGAGCTCGGCCAGGAGCACCCCGGGGTCGACCACCACCCCGTTGCCGATGACCGGGGTGATGTGGGGGTAGAGGATCCCGCTCGGCACCAGCTGGAGGGCGAAGGACACCCCGTCCACCACCACGGTGTGCCCGGCGTTGTGGCCGCCCTGGTAGCGCACCACCACGTGCATGTCCCGGGCCAGGAGGTCGGTGAGCTTCCCCTTGCCCTCGTCGCCCCACTGGGTCCCGACCACCACGGTTGCGGGCACGCGCGTTTCCTCCGTCGAGCGCCAGCGGATTACGCCGCAGTGTAGCCCGCAGGCGCGACGCCCCCGCCCGGGCCCGGCCGCTGCGTCGGGTGCTGCAGCGCCGGATCGAGGACCCTCTCGCCCTGGCCCTGCTCGAGGGGAAGTACCCCGAAGGGGCCACGGTGGCGGTGGACATCGCACCCGACGGCGACGGCGTCGTACTGGCCTGACCGGTCTCGGCGCTGTCGGCGGCGGGGGTACCCCGGGGCCGGTACACTGCGCTGTAATCCGCTTTCTTTGACGGAGGAAATGGCGCGTGCCCGCAACCGTGGTCGTGGGGACCCAGTGGGGCGACGAGGGCAAGGGCAAGCTCACCGACCTGTTGGCGAAAGAGATGCAGGTCGTCGTGCGCTACCAGGGCGGCCACAATGCCGGCCACACGGTGGTGGTCGACGGCGAGTCCTTCGCTCTGCAGCTGGTGCCGAGCGGCGTTCTCTACGACCACATCGTGCCGGTGATCGGCAACGGCGTGGTCGTGGACCCGGGCGTCCTCCTGGCCGAGCTCGACGGCCTCGGGGCGAAGGGCGTGGACACCAGCCGCATGGTGGTGAGCGGCAACGCCCACCTGATCATGCCGTACCACCTGGAGCTCGACCGGGTGACCGAGCGCTACCTCGGCAAGAACTCGCTCGGCACCACCAAGCGCGGCATCGGCCCCGCCTACGCCGACAAGGCGGCCCGGGTGGGACTGCGGGTCCAGGACCTCCTCGACCCGAAGATCTTCCGCCAGAAGCTGGATGTGGTGTTGAAGGAGAAGAACGCCATATTGGCCAAGGTGTACAACCGGCTCTCCATCAGCGCTGACGACATCTGCGAGCGCTACCTGGGGGAGTACGCGCCCCGCATCGCTCCCATGGTGGGTGACGCCGTGACCCTGGTGCACGAATCCCTGGAGGCCGGTGCCAACGTCCTGTTGGAGGGGGCGCAGGCCACCTTTTTGGACCTCGACCACGGCACCTATCCCTTCGTCACCTCGTCCAACCCGGTGGCAGGCGGAGCGTGCACGGGCGCCGGCGTCGGCCCCCTCGACATCGACCGGGTCATCGGGATCGCCAAGGCCTACGTCACTCGCGTGGGGGCCGGCCCATTCCCGACCGAGTGCCTCGACGAGGTGGGCGACACGTTGGTGGAGCGGGGCCGCGAGTACGGCACCAACACGGGTCGCCGCCGCCGGGCGGGGTGGTTCGACGCCGTCATGCTGCGCCAGGCCGTCCGGCTCAACTCCCTGTCCGAGGTGGCCCTCACCAAATTGGACGTCCTCGACGCCTTCGACACGGTGAAAGTGTGCGTCGCCTACGAGGCCGACGGCACCCGCTTCGATCACCTGCCCTATCACCAGTCGGTGCTGCACCAGGTGACGCCGGTGTTCGAGGAGCTGTCCGGTTGGGGCACCGACCTGTCCGGCGCCACCGAGGTGCACGACCTGCCCGCCGCCGCCCACGAGTACGTCGCCTTCCTCTCCGCCCAGATCGGCGTGCCCATCAAGCTGGTGGGCGTGGGCCCGGGCCGCGAGCAGTTCGTCCGGGTGGCGGCGTGATGGCCCGGCCACGTTTGATGGCCCGACGACCCCTGATGAACCGGCCGTGAGGGTCTGCCTCGTCGGCCAGGGTGGGCGCGAGCACGCGCTGGCCGAGGCGCTGGCGCGCACCGCCAGGGTCACCGTCTGCCCCGGCAATCCCGGCATGGTGCGCGACTCGGGCCCGGGCTACGGCACCGACGGCCGCGACGCCGCCCTCGACGGGCTCGGCGTCACCCTGAGCGATCTGCCTCCCGAGCAGGTCGAGGCCGACCTCGTCGTCATCGGTCCCGAGCAGCCTCTGGTGGACGGCCTGGCCGACCGGCTCCGGGCCCGGGGCCGGATGGTCTTCGGCCCGGGTGTCGACGGGGCCCGCTTGGAGGGGTCGAAGGCCTTCATGCGCGACGTGCTCGCCGAGGCGCGGGTGGCCGCGCCCGCCTACGGCGTGTTCGACGAAGACATGAAGGACGAAGCCCTGGCGTTCCTCCGCACCCTCGACGCGCCCTGGGTGGTGAAGACCGACGGCCTGGCGGCGGGTAAGGGTGTCCTCGTGACCGACAACCGCTTCGAGGCCGAGGACGACGTGGCCGCCAAGCTGTCGGGCCGGACCTTCGGCGAGGCGGGCCGGAAGGTGGTCATCGAAGAGGGGCTCACCGGCACGGAGTGCTCCCTCATGGTGGTCACCGACGGCACCCGGCTCGTGCCGCTCGCCCCCGCTCAGGACTTCAAGCGCCTCGAGGAGGGTGACGAGGGGCCCAACACCGGCGGCATGGGCGCCTACACCCCGGTGGCGTCGGTCGATGATCGCCTGGTGGACCGCATCCTCGACGAGGCCGTGGAGCCCACCCTGGCCGCGTTGCGGCGCCGGGGCATCGACTACCGCGGCGTCCTCTACGCCGGGCTCATGCTCACCGACGAGGGGCCGAAGGTGCTCGAATACAACGTGCGCTTCGGTGATCCCGAGACCCAGGTCGTGCTGGCCCGCTTCGACGACGACCTCACCGGCCTGCTGGCCGAGGCGGCCTCGGGCCGGTTGCGCAGCGACCCGCGGCCGAGCCCGCTGGCGTCGGTGTGTGTCGTCATGGCCGCGGCCAACTATCCGGCCGACCCTCGCACCGGGGACGTGATCGAGGGCCTCGACGCCGTGGCCGAGATCGACGACGTCCGGGTCTTCCAC
>DATJOV010000226.1:0-5232 GCA_035506735.1 Acidimicrobiales bacterium
TGTCGTGGCGTGCCCCCCCGGACGGGAGGGCGCCACCGTCACGGCGCCCGCCGGTCGACGAGGAGCAGGCGGGCGTTGTTGTCGAGGAGGCGGTCGTTGTTGATCATGAGCGGGGCGCCGTGGGCGTCGCGCAGGAGGCGGCCCATGCGGTACGGGCTGTCCTCGCGGTAGCCGGCCATGCCGCACACGCCGAGCGCCTCGCCCACGATCCGTACCACCATGGTCGAGGCCGTGACCTTGAGGGCGTTCATCTCCGTGGTGTACCCGACCGCCGCCGTCAGCTGCCCGTCGGCGTCGAGACGCTCGTGGCGCTCGGCCGCCGCCCGCACCAGGGCCGCCATCTGCAGGTAGAGGGCGTCGAGCTGGGCCAGGCCCCGGGCCGGGGCGGGGACGCCCCCGGGGTGCTTGCGGGCCTCGGCCTGGACGTAGGCCCGGGCCCGCCAGGTGGCCTCGGCCGCGATCCCCAGCCACACGTGGGCCCACAGGACGTGGGCCACGGGGACGTTGGTCTCGCCCGCGATCACGTCGAAGGGTTGGGGGAGCACCGCCGTCTCGTCCCCCTCGGCCACGACCCGGAAGCCCGAGCTGCACGTCCCCCGGAAGCCCATGGCCTCCCAGCCGTTGGTGGGCTCGAGGCGCAGCCCCGGGGGCGTGCACAGCACCATCACCTGGTCGTGCGGGGCGCTGTCGGGCGTGCGCCGGGCCGTGAGGAGGATGGCGTCGGCCTGCTCGCCGTAGGAGATGACCGGCGCCAGCTTCTCCAGGGCGAAGCGCCCGCCCGAGGTCTCCACGGCGCACACGCTGGCCCCGGTGTCGCCCCCCACACCCCGCTCGGTGGTGGCCGAGGCGATGAGGAGCTGGTGCTCCACCACGTCCCGGAGGTAGTCCCGAAGGGCGGGGGTGGTCCCGTGGCGGACCAGGCAGGCCACCTGGAGCTGGTGCATGGCGAAGACCATGGCCGTCGAGGCACAGGCCCGGGCCAGGCAGAAGGTGGCCTCGGCCACCTGGGGGAGGGTCGCCTCCTCGCCGCCCAGGGACCGGGGGACGAGCGCGGAGAGCAGCCGCTCGGTCCGGATGGCCTCGATGGCCTCGGCCGGGAAGCGAGCCCGGCGGTCGACGTCGTCGGCGTGGCGGGCGGCCACCTCGGTGGCGATGCGCTCGGCCCGACCGACGAGGCCGACCCCCTCTTCGACGGTCGAGACGGTCACGCCACCGCGCCCTGGACCCCGAGCTCGGCCACGGCGGCGCGGATGGTCGCGATGGAGGTGAAGGTGCTCCGGCGCAGGAGGTGCTCGGGGAACTCCACGTCGAAGATCTGCTCCAGGGCCAGCATGATGCTCACCGTGGCCGTCGAGTTGAGGCCGGCGTCGAAGAGGTCGTCGCCGTCGTCGACGGCGGCGACGTCGACCACGAGCTGGGCGTAGGTGGCCAGGATCCCCCGGATCTCCTCGGTGATGGCATCGGACACGTCGTTCACCCCCGGACCGGCGGACTCCGCGGAGCGCAGCGGGGCGCTCCCGGCCGTCGGACTCGGCACCCCCATGCGCCGATGGCGCGGACCAACGCCCTTGACGAGCGCCCGCCCCCACCCTTGATACGCGGGACGGGAGGTGCCACGGCCACGGTGCGTGGCGGGACGGGGCGGGGGCCCGGTCCGGGGGCCCGGTGGGGTGGAGGGTGGTCCCGAACCCGGCCCGGGGCGGGTATTTGGGGCCGGCACCGGCGCTCATATCCCCGTGAGCAGCCTGGCCCGGGAGGCAGTGGCATGAAGGTCGCCGTCTTCGGCCTGGGGTACGTGGGGACGGTGACGGCGGCATGCCTGGCCGCCAACGGCCACGACGTGTGGGCCGTGGACGTCGACCCGGACAAGGTCGCCACCGTGGCGGGCGGCTCGAGCCCCGTGGTCGAGCCCGGACTGGCCGACCTGGTGGCCGACGGGATCGGGGCCGGCCGCCTCCACGCCACCACCTCGGTCACCGATGCCCTCGGGCACGCCGAGGTGTCCATGATCTGCGTGGGGACGCCCACCACGGCCCAGGGCCGGGCCGATCTCTCCCACGTCCACGCCGTCATGGCTGACATCGCCGCCGGTCTCGAGGCCGGGCCCCCTCCGCCCTCGGGCTTCCACGCCGTGGTGATGCGCTCCACCGTGCCCCCCGGCACCGTCGAGGCCCTGGGCCACGGCCTGGCCTCGGTGGTGGGGGGGCGTCGCCAGGTGGGGATGGCCATGTGCCCGGAGTTCCTGCGGGAGGGCACCGGCATCGCCGACTTCTACGCCCCGCCCTTCACCGTGGTCGGCACGTCGGACCAGCGGGTGGCCGACACCCTCGAGCGGCTCTTCGGCTTCCTGGGCCGGCCCCTGCACCGGGTGGAGACGGAGACGGCCGAGGCCCTCAAGTACGCCTGCAACGCCTTCCACGCCACCAAGATCTCCTTCGCCAACGAGGTCGGCCGCCTCTTCGGGCGCCTCGGCGTCGACAGCCGCAAGGTGATGGCCCTGTTCTGCGAGGACGACCAGCTCAACATCTCGGCCCGCTACCTCCGGCCCGGTTTCGCCTTCGGGGGGTCGTGCCTGCCCAAGGACCTCCGGGTGATGCTGCACCTGGCCCGCACCGAGGGGATCGACCTGCCCCTCCTCTCGGGGACCCTGCTCACCAACGCCCTCGGCGTGGGGGACCTGGTCGAGCGCGTGCTCGAGGGCCCCGGACGCCAGGTGGCCCTGCTCGGGCTGAGCTTCAAGGCCGACAGCGACGACCTGCGGGAGAGCCCCTACGTCCACGTGGCCGAGACCCTGCTCGGCAAGGGCTGCACCGTGCGGATCTACGACCCCATCATCAACCCCGGGGCCCTGGTCGGGACCAATCGCCAGTACGTCGAGTCCCGCCTCCCGCACCTGCGGCGCATGCTCACCGCCAGCGCCACCGAGGCCCTGGCCGACGCCGACCTGGCCGTGGCCACCTACGGCGACCCCGAGCTGGCCGCCGCCCTGGTGGCGGCCGCGCCCGGCCGCATCCTCGACCTCGACGGCCGCCTCGGCCCCGAGGTGGAGGCCCTGCCCGGGTACGAGGGCTTCCTGTGGTGAGGGCCCGCCCCGCCCCGTCCCGCCCCCGGGCCTAGGCCCCGACCCCTCGCAGGCGGGCACCCCCATGTGCGGCATCGCCGGTGCCTACCAGCAGGTCGACGGCCAGGACCGGCTGGAGAGGATGACGGGGTCCATCGGGCACCGCGGTCCCGACGACCACGGGATCTTCGCCTTCGGGGACGACCGGGTGGACGTGCACCTGGCCCACCGCCGCCTGTCCATCATCGACGTGGCCAACGGTCGCCAGCCCCTGTCCAAGCACGGGCTCACCCTGAGCTACAACGGCGAGCTCTACAACTACCGGGAGCTGCGGGCCGAGCTCCAGGGCCGGGGCGTGCGCTTCGCCACCGCCTCGGACACCGAGGTCGTGCTGGAGGCCTGGCGCGCCTGGGGGCCCGCCTGCCTGCGGCGGTTCCGGGGCATGTTCGCCTTCGCCCTGTTCGACGAGGCGTCGGGCACCTTGGCGCTCGTCCGGGACCAGCTCGGCATCAAGCCCCTGTTCTTCCTGCCCCGCAAGGACGGGGTGGTCTTCGCCTCCGAGCTCAAGGCCCTGGTGGCCGCCTTCGGTCCCGAGCTGCGCCTGGACCCGGCCGGACTGGTGGCCTCCATGCTCTTCTGGTGGGTGCCGGAGCAGGCGTCCTGCCTGCGCCGGGTGGCCAAGCTCCCCGCCGGGTGCTGGGCCGAGTTCCGCCCCGACGGGCAGTTCCGGGTGCAGCGCTACTGGGATCCGGCCGCCGAGGCGGCCGAGGCGGCGGCCGGCCCCCGGCCCGACCTGGGGGCGGTCATCGAGGAGTCGGTCTCGGCCCACCTGGTGGCGGACGTGCCCGTGTCGACGTTCCTCTCGGGGGGGCTCGACTCGAGCATCATCGCCGTGCTGGCCAAGCGCGAGATCCCCGATCTCGCCGCCTACACCATCGCCTTCCGGGCCCAGGACCAGCGCCTCGAGGCCATGCCCGACGACGCCGCTTACGCCCGCCGGGTGGCCGACCGCTACGGCATCGCCCTGCACGAGATCGAGCTCGCCCCCGACGTGGTGTCGCTCCTGCCCCGCCTGGTCCACATCCTGGACGAGCCCATCGGCGACCCGGCCGCCATCAACACCCTCCTCATGTGCGAGGCGGCCCGCGACGCCGGGGTCAAGGTCCTCCTCTCGGGCATGGGGGCCGACGAGCTCTTCGGGGGGTATCGCAAGCACCGGGCCTGCGTCCTCGCCGCCCGCTACCGCAGCGTCCCCGGCCCGGCGCGCCGCCTGGTGCGCGCCGGGGTCGACCACGTGCCGGTGACGGCCGGGGGCCGGGGCCTGCGCTACGCCCGCTGGGCCAAGCGCTTCGTGACCTTCTGCGACCTCCCCGAGGAGGCCGCCTTCCGCCGTAGCTACAGCCTCTACGACGGCGAGGGGCTCGAGGGGCTGGCCGGTCCCGACCTGGCTCCCCTGGTGGAGGGCGTCATCGACGAGCACCGCCACGTCTACGCCGACAACGACCTGGCCGACCACGTCAACCGCATGTGCCTGGCCGACACCCGGCTCTTCCTGAACGGGCTCAACCTGACCTACACCGACCGCGCCAGCATGGCCGCCTCCACCGAGGTGCGGGTGCCCTTCGTCGACCCGGTGGTGTTCCGGGCCGCCTTCGCCATCCCCGGGTCGGACAAGGTGACCAGCCGCACCGGCAAGGTCGCCCTCAAGGACGTGGCCCGGCGGTGGCTCCCCGACGAGATCGTCGACCGCCGCAAGGCCTCCTTCTCGGCGCCGCTGCGGGCCTGGATCGGCAACGAGCTGCGGCCCCTCATCGAGGAGGACCTGGTGCGGGGCGAGCTGGTGGAGGCCGGGCTCCTGCGCCGCGCCGCCCTGGAGGACCTCCTGGCCGAGGAGCTCACCGGTCGCCAGGACCGGTCCAAGCAGCTGTGGCAGCTCCTCACCCTGGAGCTGTGGTACCGCCAGGTGAGCGCAGCCGGCGTGGCCCTGTAGAGGCCCGGTCCCGCCCTCAGCCCCAGCGGCGGCCGTCTCGCCCGGACCGGAGGACGGCGTCGGGCACGGCGACGATCCCCACGTGCTCGGGCCCCGCCCCCGGCACGGCCTGACCGGCGCCAGCGACGACCTCCTCGCCCCCGGGCGGGGGCGCCGCCTCGGGAACGGGACCCGGGAGCGC
>DATJOV010000227.1:0-2043 GCA_035506735.1 Acidimicrobiales bacterium
CGACCCCGCCAGCCGTCACCGCACTCTCTGCAGCCTGCTGGTCCGGAACCGGGCGCCGGCGACGGGCATGGGGCCGGCCGCTGCGCCGCCGGGCCCGGGCGGCGGGGCTCAGGGCGCGGCAACCACCAGCCTGATCCCGGCCTCTCCCACCTCGACGGCGGCGTTGTCGCGGGCGTAGCCCAGTCCCTGGACGTTGAAGAGCAGCACGGGCTCGTCGCCCAGGGGGAAGGGGCCCCAGTGCCAGGTGCCCCGGTGCAGCACCACGGCGTCGAGGGCCTCGAGGCGGAAGGCCCGCACCGCGGCCAGGCCCGCCGGGGTCGAGGGATCGGCGTCGGCGGGCGCCACCGCCACCACCGAGGGCCCGTTGAGGGCCAGGAGCACCTGGGTGTGGGTGTCGTGGCGGTACATGCGCTCGCACACCAGACCCCGGGGTTCGTGGGCGACCTCGCTCGGGGCGTGGCTGATCACGTTGGCGTGGGGATCCTGCCAGGCGTACTCGAGGCGGTGCTCCCCGTCGGCGGGGTCGGTGTCGGCCACCGGGACCCAGCCGAAGGGGGACCATGCCGCCGGCGTCACCGCCAGCGCCACCACCCGCCACGAGCCGTCGGGCTCGGCCACGGGGGCACCATCGCCGACGGCGGCGTCTTCTCGGGCCTGGGCCATGTGGTTTCCCCCTGATCTACGCTGACGGCGCCGTCAGTCTACGGGCCCGGCCCCGAGAGCGAGGAGGAGAGGTCATGGACGTTCGCAGCATCGAGGACGTGGAGCCGCGGGTGGAGCACAACGGCACCGTCCCGGTGTGGTGGCTGGTGGAGTCGGGCGAGATGAAGGCCATCACCGAAGGCGGCTTCCTCGAGCTCGTCAACGAGTTCGAGGTGGCCGGAGGCGGGCACGTCGACCCCCACTCGCACCCGACCCACGAGTTCTACTACGTGACCTCGGGCCGCGGCATCATGACCATCGAGGGCGAGGACCGTCCCATCGCCCAGGGCGACCTGGTGCACATCCCCCCCGACAAGGTCCACAGCCTGCGGCCGGTCAGCGACAGCGCCCCCATCCACTGCTTCTGCTTCGCCGTCGGGGTGCCGGGCGCCGGGGCCATCAACTACACCACCCACTGACGGTGGCCCCGGTGGAGGTGGGGTCGGCGCCGGGGGCCGGGCCCGCCCCGACCCGGCCCGGCTGAGGGCGCCGCCGGTGGCACGCGTCCTCGTCACCCGTCATGTCCCCGAGGGAGGCCTCGACCCCGTCGTCGCCGCCGGCCACGAGCTCGTGCAGCGAGCCGAGGACGTCGCCCTGGGCCACGACGAGCTCGTCGAGGCGGCCGGTGCCGTCGACGCCGTGGTGTGCCTCCTCACCGACCGCATCGACGAGGAGGTGCTCGCCGCCGGGGCGGCCCGGACCCTGCGGGTGGTGGCCAACGTGGCGGTGGGCTACGACAACATCGACGTCGCCGCCGCCCACCGCCTCGGGGTGGCGGTGTGCAACACCCCGGGGATCCTGGACGAGACCACCGCCGACGCGGCCTTCCTCCTGGTGCTGGCGGCGGCACGGCTGGCGTCGACGGCCGAGGCCGACCTGCGGGGCGGGCGCTGGGGGGGGTGGGGCGTCACCCAGTACCTGGGCCAGGACGTGCACGGCGCCACGCTCGGTCTGGTCGGCTACGGGCGCATCGGGCGGGCCGTCGCCCGGCGCGCCGCCGGCTTCGGCATGCAGGTGCTGCACCACACCCGCCACCCCACGGGGGCGCCGGGCTACGTGGCCGAGCTCGACCGGCTCCTGGCCGAGTCCGACATCGTGAGCCTGCACGTGCCGCTCACCGCCGACACCCGCCACCTCATCGGCGCCCGGGAGCTCGCCGGCATGCGACGCCACGCCGTGCTCGTCAACACGGCGCGGGGTCCGGTGGTGGACGAGGCGGCCCTGGCCGACGCCCTGGAGGCCGGTGTCATCTTCGCCGCCGGCCTCGACGTCTACGAGGGCGAGCCCCTCGTCCACCCCCGCCTGCTCGACGCCCCCCGGACGGTGCTGCTGCCCCACATC
>DATJOV010000228.1:0-11125 GCA_035506735.1 Acidimicrobiales bacterium
GCCGCCCCCTCCATGGGGACCATCGGCGGCGGCACCACCGGCCGGGCCGAGGTGGGGTTCTCTCCCGGCAGCTACGACTGGACCATCGACGCCGCCGTCGTCTACTGGTCCAAGGACAAGCCGTCCAGCTACAACGGCAAACCCGGCACCTTCGTCGACATCGAGGGATCGAGGTTCCTCCCCGGCGCCTATCCCAAGCTGGACGAGCCGCCCATCCCCAAGGACCGGTCGTGAGGCGCACGGCGCCGGTGGGGCCCCTGGCCCCCGTCCTGGAGGCGGTGCGGGGGCCGAGCTGGCCGGCGCGGGCCGGGCGCTGGCTGGCCGCCGCCGCCGCCTTCGTCGCCGTGGTCGAGCTGGTGTTCGGGCTCTCGGCCCCCGACTTCATCTCCGGACTGGCCCTGGGCTCGCTCTACGGCATCATCGGCGTGGGGATCGTCCTCATCTACCGCACGTCGCGCGTCATCAACTTCGCCGCCGGTGCCGTGGGGGCCATCCCCGCCGTGATCGCCCTGGTCCTGGTGCTCGACGACGGCGCCGGCTACCTGACGGTCCTCCCCATCGTCCTGGTCGGGGGTCCCCTCCTCGGGCTCCTCACCGACCTGGTCATGCGCCGCTTCGACGCCGTGCCCCGCCTCATCGCCACGGTGATGACCATCGCCGTGGCCCAGAGCCTGGCCGTCCTGGGATTCTTCGTCCCGGTGTGGCTGGGCCAGTCGGCCAAGGACCAGGGCACCGCGGTCACGACGCCGTGGCAGCACCTGGTGTGGCACACGAGCCGGGGCCAGCCCCTCCTCACCGGGAACGAGATCGCCGCCTTCGCCACCGTCGTGGTGGTGACGGTCGGGCTGGCCGCCTTCCTGCGCCTCACCCGCCTCGGCATCGCCCTGCGGGCCTCGGCCGAGAACGCCGACCGGGCCCTGCTCCTGGGCATCCCCGTCCGCCGGGTGAGCGCCGTGGCCTGGTCGCTGGCCGGCCTGCTGGCCGCCCTGGCCATCTACGTGCAGGCCCCGCTCATCGGGACGCCCAACGACGCCACGCTGGGCCTCGACACCCTGCTCTACGCCCTGGCCGCCGCCGTGGTGTCGCGCATGGAGCGCTTCGGGGTGGCGCTGGCGGCGGGGATGGGCATCGGGGTGCTCATCACCGCCACCATCATCCAGTCGGGGGACAACAGCATCGCCTCGTCCATCATGGTGCTCGTCATCCTGGGGGCCCTGCTCACCCAGCCCCGGCGCACGGCCCGGGCCCTCGACGCCGGGGAGGGCCGGTGGCAGACGGTGAAGCAGTACCGGCCCGTCCCGGCCCAGCTGCGCGCCCTGCCCGAGGTCGCCGCCGTCCGGTGGGGCGGGGTGGGCCTGGCCGTCGCCGTCATGGTGGCCCTCCCCTACGTCCTGGGCGCCGACAACAGCGCCTACCTCGTCCTGCTCCCCCTGTACGGCATCGTGGCCGTGTCCCTGGTGGTGCTGACGGGATGGGCGGGCCAGATCAGCCTGGGCCAGTTCGGCCTGGTGGGCGCCTCGGCCGGTGTCGCCGGCGGGCTCGTGGCCAACCACGACATCGACTTCTTCGCCGCCCTGGGCCTGGGCATCGTCGTCGGGGTGGTGGCGGCCGTGCTGGTCGGCCTGCCCGCCCTGCGCATCCAGGGGCTGTACCTCGCCGTCACCACCCTGGCCTTCGGCTACGCCGTCCCCAACTACATCCTGAACAGCCACTACTGGCTGGGGGCCCACATCCTGCCCTCGGGCCTGGCCGCCCATCTCGACCGGCCCGTGCTGTACGGGCGCATCGACCTGGCCGGGGACCGGGCCTTCTACTTCGTCTGCCTGGTCTTCCTGGCCCTGGTGATGCTGGCCGCCTACGCCTTCCGGCGCAACCGTTCGGGACGGGTCCTCATCGCCCTGCGCGACAACGAGCGGGCCGCCACCGCCTTCGCCGTCCATCCCGCCCGCACCCGGCTGGCGGCCTTCGCCATCTCGGGCGGGATCGCCGGCCTGGCCGGGGTCCTCTTCGCCTACGCCCAGCAGAACGTGGTGCCCGGGACCTACGAGCCCGAGGCCAGCCTCACCATCTTCCTGGCCGTGGCCATCGCCGGGATCAGCTCGGTGTCCTGGTCGGTGGTGGGGGCGATGGCCATCGAGGCGGCCGTGGTCTTCGGTCCCCGGGTCTACGACCTGTTCCACTCCACCACCATCGAGACCACCCTGCCGCTGCTGCTCACCGGGCCGCTCCTGCTCGTCAACGCCTACTTCAACCCGGGCGGGACGGCCGAGGTGGGCATGCAGGTGCGCGACGACTGGCTGCGGCGGGTGGCGCGTCGCCGGGGGATCGCCGTCCCCGCCCTGGCCCACGAGGACGACACCGCCACCGGCCCGGCGCCGGTCCCCGTTCCCGCCCCCTCCGCCCTGGCCCCGGCCCTGGCCGGGCTGAGCTACCCCGGTGACTCCGGCGCCGTCCCGGGCCCGTCCTCCCCACCGGCGGGGCGCGTCCCGTGACCGTGCTGGCCGTGGTGGCGGTGCTGGGGGTGGCGGTCGGGCTGGGCTTCGACCTGCGTCACTGGCGGGTCGACAAGCGGGCAGCGGCCCTGCGAACCGTCCCCGTCTCCACCTCGGTCCCCGCCTCCGTCCCTGCCTCGGTCCCGGTCCCCTCCTCCGTCCCGCCGACCCCGCCCCCCGATCCCTCGGCCCTGTTCGTCACGGCCCCCCCGGCGTCGCTCTTCGTGACCACGCCCGGGCCCGGTGCGGCCCCGGCCCCGGCACCGCCCCCGGTCCCGGCCGGGCCGCCCCCCACCGCGGCGCCGCTCCTCGTGTGCCGGGGTGTCCATGTGGCCTACGACAAGGTGCGGGTCCTCTTCGGGGTCGACCTGGACGTCGCCCCGGGGGAGATCGTGGCCCTGCTCGGGACGAACGGGGCCGGGAAGTCCACCCTCCTCAAGGCGGTGTCGGGCCTGGTCGACCCCATCGAGGGCAGCATCGTCTTCGACGGGCGCGACATCACCCACCTCGACCCCGTGGAGCGGGCCCGGCTGGGGATCGTCCAGGTGCCGGGGGGCCGGGCCGTCTTCCCCACCCTCACCGTGGCCGAGCACTTCCGGGCGGCGGCGTGGCTGTTCGCCAAGGAGGACGCCTCCGAGGTGGCGGCCCGCACGGCACGGGTCCTCGAGATGTTCCCCCGCCTGGGAGAGCGGTGGCACCAGATGGCGGGCAACCTGTCCGGGGGCGAGCAGCAGCAGCTCGGTCTGGGCATGGCCTTCGTGGCCCGGCCCCGCCTCCTCATCATCGACGAGCTCTCCCTCGGCCTGGCCCCCACCGTGGTGGAGCAGCTCCTCGGGATCGTGCGGGCCATCCACGCCGAGGGATGCCCCGTGATCGTGGTGGAGCAGTCGGTCAACGTGGCGCTGACCGTGGCCCAGCGGGCCTACTTCATGGAGAAGGGAGAGGTCCGCTTCGAGGGCGCCACGGCCGACCTCCTGGGGCGCGGCGACCTCCTGCGCTCGGTCTTCCTCGAGGGTGCGGGGGGCCGGTCCGCCCCCGCCGTGCGCGTCGGGGGCCAGGCACCCCCCACCGCCCCGGGGCCGGCCTCGTCGGCGCCGGTGGTCCTGTCCGCCACCGGGCTCACCAAGCGCTTCGGCGGGATCGTGGCCGTCGACGACGTCAGCTTCGAGGTGCGGCAGGGGGAGACGCTCGGGCTCATCGGCCCCAACGGGGCGGGCAAGACCACCGTCCTCGACCTCGTGTCCGGGGTCCTGCCCGTCGACGGCGGCCGGATCGAGCTGGACGGCGTGGACGTGGGGACCTGGTCGGCCAGCCGCCGGGCCGTGGCGGGGCTGGGACGGTCCTTCCAGGACGCCCGCATCTTCTCGTCGCTGACGGTGTCGGAGAACATCGCCCTGGGCCTCGAACGCCATATCGCCATCCGGGACCACCTCGCCGCCCTCCTCGACCTCCCCGCCATCCAGGAGTCGGAGCGGGCCGTGGCCGCCCGGGTGGAGGAGCTGGTCGAGCTCATGCGCCTCGGGGCCTACCGGGACAAGTTCGTCTCCGAGCTCTCCACCGGGGTGCGGCGCATCGTCGACCTGACCATGGCCATCGCCCACAAGCCCTCGGTGCTGCTCCTCGACGAGCCCTCGGCCGGGGTGGCCCAGCGGGAGACCGAGGCCCTGGGGCCGCTCCTGGCCGACCTGCAGCGGGCCACGCAGTGCTCCATCGTCATCATCGAGCACGACATGCCCCTCATCAGCGCCGTCTCGGACGAGATCCTGGCCCTGGACCTGGGGCGTGTCCTCATGCGGGGGTCGCCGGCGGCGGTGCTGGCCGACCCCCGGGTGGTGGCCTCGTACCTGGGCGACGACGCCGGGGTCATCGGGCGGTCGGGCCGGGTGCCGGCCCTGTCGGGCGCCCCCGCTCCCGGATAGGACGCCGTCAGCCGACCACGGCCCCGGGGTGGCGGGCCTCGACCATGCGGCGCATGCCCAGGCGCCACGGCACGGTGGTGCGCCCCAGCACCTCGTGCATCCTGGTGACGTCGGGCCACAGGGGCCAGGGGGCGGCCTCGTCGTAGCGGAAACGGGCCTGGCGCCCCACCAGGGCGGCGAGGTAGGCGCAGTACTCCTCGGCGCTCACCGTCTCGCTCCCGGCCCAGTTGACCGTGACGGGCGGGTCGGCCGCCACCTCCAGGGCCCGGATGCCGAGGCGGACGTAGTCGTCCTCGTAGACCGGGTTGTAGAGGTTGGGGCGATCGGGATGGAGCACCACCTCCCGGCCGGCCAGGATGCGCTCCAGGCGGTCGGCGGGAGCCCCGCCCAGGGGGCCGTAGGTGGAGAAGATCCGGATGACGGTCAGGGGCACCCCGTGCTCGGCCGCCACGGCCCGGGCCACCGCTTCCCCGGCGATCTTGGACAGGCTGTAGATCCCGAGGTGGACCCCGGGGGGATCGTCCTCCCGCAGGGGGCGCCGCCCCTGGTAGGCGTAGGTCGATCCCGAGGAGCAGAACACGACGCCGCGCAGGGCCGACCCCGAGCTCCGGGCGCAGTCGCCGATGAGGCGTCCGGTGGCCTGGGCGTTGACGTCGAAGGTGCGCTGCCAGTCGGTGCGGGCCTCGGGCCCGATGCGGGCGGCGGCGTGGAAGACGTGGGTGAGGGGCGGGACCCCGAGGGCGGCCACCCGGGCCGGGTCGAAGGCGGCCACGTCGCCCACCAGGGGCACGATCCCGGCCTCCCGCAATCGGGCCTCGTCGCCGGGGTGCGAGCACCGGGCCAGCCCCACGACGCGATGATGCCGGGCCAGGGCCCGCGCCACGGGGAAGCCGATGCGCCCGGTGGCCCCCGTCACGAGCACCGACCACCGCTGGCCCCCGGTCATGGCGCCGCACCCTACCGAAGCGGCGCCGGGGGGCGGTCGCCGGTGACGGACCTGGCGTCCGCCCGGTGTAGGGCCGTAGGTTCGCGGGCCGTGACCGACACCGACGCACCCGGCCCCACGACCTCGTCCGACCCCGCCCGGGCCCGCCTCGACGCCGCCTGGAAAGTGTGGATCGACGGGCAGCAGGCCGCCATCGAGACCGTGCGCAGCGCCCAGGAGGTGCCCCGGACCGACGTCGACGAGGCCGAGGGCTACCGCTGGGTCACGCGGCTGGCCTCGCTGGCCCAGGAGTGGTTCATCGAGAAGTCCGATCCCCTCCACCCCCAGCTCTTCCAGTCCCAGACCGAGTACCGCAAGCTCCTGGTCGACAACCCCGACGTCCGCTACGGGTTCTGCACCCTCGACGAGACCCGGACCTACCGGCTGGTGGGGAGGCGCGGCGACGCCGCCTACATCGGGCTCACCTTCGGCACCCCCGTGGGCAAGGGGCCGGTGGGCGGGCGCACCGGGACCACGGTCCAGGCCCACGTGGACCAGTTCGACCTCGGGCCGGGCGGCGAGGTCGACATCCTCATCGTGCCCGCCGGCCAGGGCGGGGGCCGGCCCAACTGCATCGAGATGGCGCCCGGGACGGGACAGGTGGCGGTGCGGGAGACCTTCTTCGACCAGCGCGTCGACACCCCCGCCGACCTGCGCGTCGAGCTCGTGGACGAGGTGGCGCCCCCCGTCCTCGGGGTGGAGGAGCTGGCCGAGAAGCTCGAGTTCGCCGGCGTCTTCGTGCAGTTCGTGGCCGCCACCGCCGTCTCCATGTGGCACGACACGGCCCACAACGTGAACCGCTTCGGGGGCACGGCCGGGTCCGAGCACGTGGAGGCCCAGGACGACGAGGTGCGGTCCCACAGCAACGCCGAGATGACCTACCACGGAGGTCGCTGGGTCCTGGGCGAGGGGGAGGCGCTGGTCGTCACCGTCCACGACCCGCCCACCGAGTTCCTCTACTGGGGGCTCACCACCTCGACGGCGTGGATGGAGAGCCTGGACTACCGCTACACCACCACCAACCTCAACAACCGCACGGCCCGGCGCTCCGAGGACGGCGACTGGCGGCTCGTGATCTCGCCCTCGGACCCCGGCGTGCCCAATTGGCTCGACACCCAGGGACGGCGCGAGGGCTACATGATCGTGCGCTGGGTCCTGGCCGACAACCCGCCCCACCCCACCTGCCAGCTCGTGCCCATCGCCAGCCTGCGGGTGTGAGGCTGCGGCGCCGGCCCCGGGGACATCCAGCCCCGACGGCCGCGCACGGCGGCGCGCCTCGGGCGTCGAGCGAACCTGCGTGGAACGCTCCACCCCGGTCGACGGTGCGGCGCTCGACGCCGTCGGGGTGGGTCCCTCGCCTCCGATCCGTGGAGGATCCCCGGCGCCGCGGCCCGGCCCGGGCTCAGACCTCGGAGGGGATGCCGAACCGGGCCTGGTAGCCGGCCACGAGAGCCCGGTGCTCGGCCAGGTCCAGCCCGGTGTCCTCGAAGCGGTAGCGGTGCTCGCCCGCTCCACGGTGCTGGTGGCGGGCCTCGACGTAGGCCTCGAGGCGCCGGCACGCCTCGGGCGACAGCTCGAGGCCCCAGGAGCGGTACAGGCCGGCCACGGTGGCCAGGGGATCGGCCACGAGATCGCGGTAGAGCACGTCGGTGATCTGGCCCTCGGGGAGGTCCCCGGCGTCGCGCTCGGCCGTGACCCCGTTCATCTGGATCTCCACCCCCATGCACAGGAATTGCACCAGCTCGGCGTGGGCCACGCGGTCAGAGTGCATCCAGTGCAAGGTGGCCATGGTGTCGGCCAGGGAGCCCACCACCCGCAGGGGATCGCGATGGGTCATGACCACCCGGGCGTCGGGGTAGGTGGAGAACACGAGGGGCAGCGAACCGAGGTGGGAGGGGGCCTTCACCACCCACGACGGGGGCGGGCCGGTCGCGCCGGTGTCCCACTGCAGGGTCTGGAGCATGCGCCGGTGCCAGTCGTAGGCGGGGGTCTGGTCCACGCCGCTCTTCCAGATGGTGTAGCTGGGCACGTTGTAGATCCCGGTGAAGATGTCGCTCGAGAACTGGTGGGCGAAGAGGAAGATGCACTCGGTGGGGAGGTTCCCCCCGTTCTCGTGCATGGCGGTGAAGGCCGGGACCATGGCGTCCATGAGCTTGATCTCGTCGTCCATGAGGCCGGGCCAGTCGACGTCGGCCGGGGCGGTGCCCTCGACACCCGCCGCCCGGGCCGCGCCCGGGGCCAGGGCCCCGGGAACGGTGTGCACGAGCTCCCACAGGAGGGGGGAGCGGTTGGCCGGGTCGCACCACAGCAGCTCGTGCAGCAGGGTCGTGCCCGAGCGACCCAGCCCCGTCACGATGATCGGGCTGCGCACCTCCTCGTCGGCGATCGACGGCGCCCGCTTCCACAGGTCCACCAGGCGCAGCCGGTTCTGGAGCAGGAGCTGGAGCTCGGCCCGGGCTCGGAGGCGTCCGGCCAGGTGCAGCTCGGCCTCGTGGTCGAGGGCGGTGCAGAGCCGCTCGAGCGGCTCCCGGAACCAGTCGTCGCCAGCGTCGTCGAGGCCCGTGGCAGCGCGGGCGGCGGCGAGGATGTCGTCGGCCCGCAGTGACACGACGGAGCGTCCCTCGTCCCCCATGCCCCTGCCGTAGGCGACGACGTTGGCCACCCACCCGGCGCGCTCGGGGGCCGTCCACGTCATGCGCAGGACCCTAACGCAGGGACCGCGCCACCCCCGGCTCGGCCCGGGCCGGCTCCTGGCTTCCCGCGCCGGTGGCGACGGGGTGGTGGCGACCGGGCGCGGTCAGGCCACGGTGACGTCGGCCGCCGAGGTGGCCACGCCGGCCTGGCTGGTGACGGTGATGATGCCGTGGGCCCCGGCCGGGGCGGTCACGCTCACCTTGGTGGGGGCGGCCTTGAGGATGTGCGCCGCCGTCCCACCGATGCTCACACCCGTCACCTCGGACAGGTTGAAGCCCTTGATGGTGAGCTTCTTGCCGGGCTTGGGCGTCGCCGGGCTGAAGCTCGTCACCTCGGGGAGCTCGCCGCCGACGTGGTAGCGGGGGTCGCCCGCCGGGACCAGGAGGGTGACCACCATGGTGGCGCTCGAGCCCGTCCCGGTGACCGACAGGGACTCGATGCACGCCCCCTTGAACTTCTTGCCGTGGCACTTCTTCAGGAAGACGGGCGGTGGGGGCGAGCTCCCCACCGGCTCGTAGCAGACCTTCACCCCCTTGGTGCTGGGCAGGCCGGACACGGTGTCGGTGACCGTCACGGCCGAACCGCTCTGGAGGCCGCCGTCGGTGAGGGTGACCACCGGGGCCGAGTAGCCGAAGTCCTGGCACGACAGCACCGAGGTGACCACCTCGACGGTGATGGTCCCCGACGTCGGGGAGGGCTTGGTGCCGGTCACGGCCACCGTCTGCGACGGGGTGTCGAGGGTGGCCGAGCAACTCGTCGTCCCCGTGCCGCACGGGACGGTCACGCCCACGGTGCTGATCCACAGGCCGTAGATGTTGACGGCGTCACCGGTGGAGGTGACGGTCCAGGTGTGGGGACCGGCTGCGAGGGCCGGGCTCGTCCACAGGGACAGGTCGGTCGGTGTCGTCTGGTCGAAGGGGCCGAGATCCGAATCGACGGTCACGGGAGCGCCACCGTCGACGGAGACCGTCCCCGCCACGTTGTTCACGAACCCGCCGGCGGGGATGCCGTAGGTGAGGGTCTCGGTGCTCCCGCTCGGCACGGTGAAGGCGTAGGTGAGGCTGGCGCCCGAGGTGGCGAGGTAGAGGTACTTGTTGCCGGCGATGCCCGCCCCGCACAGGGCGTCCGAGCTCGAATAGCCCGTGGCCGGGGTGCAGCTGCCGGTCTGGGCCACGGGCACGAACGTGCCCGGGACGGCCGCCACCGCCGGGGCGGTCCCCACCAGGGTCCCGGCCAGGCCGAGGAGTCCGGCCGCGACCACCACGACGAAGGGACGCCATCCCCGTCGAGCTCCCATCACGTCACCTCTCCCCGTCGAGCCCGACCCGCCAGGCCCGCCCCTCGGTCCGCCATGGCCGGCTGTCGCCGGCGCCGGTGGGATCCCGCCTCGTTAGCAGGCACTCTACCGGGCGGGCAATCCCCAGGATTGGGGATGGGCCGGCACGACCGTCCGCCGGGCCGGGCGGGGCGGGGCGGGGCGGCGATCCGGCCTGGTCCCGACCCCCGCTCGGTGCCGGTCTGGCGGGCGGGAGGTCCCGCCGCCCGGACTACGAGGCGTTCAGCTGCGCCGCGGCACGCACCAGCGCCTTGAAGGCACGGGCGTCGATCTTGTCGCCCTCGTGGAAGTCGATGGCGCGCCGGACGTTGCCCTCGAGGCTGGAGTTGAACAGGCCCGAGGGGTCCTCCAGCCGGGCCCCCTTGGCGAAGTTGACCTTGACCACGGTCTTGTAGGTCTCCCCCGTGCAGAGCATCCCGTCGAGGTACCACACCGGTGTCCCCCGCCACTTCCACTCCTCGACCACCTCGGGGAGGGCCTGCTTGATCAGGGTGCGGATCCGGCTCAGGAGGGCACCGCGCCAGTCACCCAGCTCCTCGATCCGGGCGTCGATGAGCTCGGAGGGTGAGCGGCTCGAGGACGCGCCGGAGGTGGCGGGGCTCACGGGCCGACGTTACCGCGCCGCCAGCGTCCGGTGACGGGCCGGTGCACCCCGGGCCCCATCGGCGGCGACTCGTAGGCTGGGGCGATGGCGTTCACCACCCGCCCCCTCGGGCCCGAGACGTGGGGCGACTTCGCCGCCCTGGCCGAGGCGCACCACGGGGTGTGGGAGGGGTGCTGGTGTCTCGGATTCCACGAGGAGGGCGCCAACGGCATCCACACCCCGGACGAGCGCCGGGCCCTCAAGGAGGCCAGGGTGCGGCGGGGCGAGGCCCATGCGGCCCTGGTCTACGAGGGCGGCACCTGTGTCGGGTGGTGCCAATTCGGTCCCACGACGGAGCTGCCCCGCATCAAGCACCGCAAGGCCTACCTCGAGGGCCAGCACCGCCCACCGGACTGGCGCATCACCTGCTTCTTCGTGGGTCGTACCCACCGGCACCAGGGGGTGGCCGAAGCCGCCCTGGTCGGCGCCCTGGGGGAGATCGCCCGCCTGGGCGGCGGCGTGGTGGAGAGCTATCCCGAGGACACCGCCTCCCGCACGGTGTCCGGGTCGTTCCTCTTCAATGCCACCGCCGCCCTGTTCGAGCGTCACGGGTTCCGCCGGGACCGCAGGATCGGCAAGCACCGTTGGGTGGTGCGCCGCCGGGTGGCGGCGACCCGCACGCCCGGCGCCTGAGCCGAAGGGCAGCCGACCGGGCCGGCTCAGACGGGGTGACGCCGCCCCCGACGGCGCCGGCGGGACAGGCCCAGCATCCCCACCCCGATGGCCGCCGCCGTCACGGGGAGGGCGACCGCAGCCGGTGCCTCGGGGGTGGAGACCGGGGGCCCCACCGTCTCCACCTCGTCGCCGGGGCCGCACGTGGAGGTGGTCGGGGCGTCGCCGCCGGCGCCCGAGTAGGTGGCCTCCCAGTAGTAGGTGCCGGGCGCCGACAGGGTCACCGGGCTCGAGGCCGGGACGGCGCCGGCGGTGACGGTGACCGTCCCCCCCGAGCCCGCCGTCGAGGAGCAGGCGCTGTCGCCGTAGACGGTGTAGGTCACGGTGCCCGTGGCCGTGGCGGCCCCCGACCCCCCCAGGGTGGCGTGATCGGTGACGGCGGTG
>DATJOV010000229.1:0-6955 GCA_035506735.1 Acidimicrobiales bacterium
GACCCTATGGGCCTGGCCGACGCGGCGGCCTCGGCCCGGCGCCTCGGCGAGATGGACCAGCTCGAGCAGTTCCTGCGCTCGGCCACCTCGCCCGGGGCGCTGGCCGAGGTCGACCTGGAGCAGGTGGCCAGGTACCTGGGGGACGACGGGGCCCGGTCACTGGAGCGCCTCGCCCGCCTGGCCAAGCAGCTCGAGGAGGCCGGCCTCATCGAGCAGCGCGAGGGCCGCTACGAGCTCACCGCCCTCGGCATCCGGCGCATCGGCCAGCGCGCCCTGACGGACCTGTTCTCGAAGCTGGCCAAGGACCGTCTCGGCGGGCACCGCAACACCTACGTGGGCACGGGGCACGAGCCCGAGGGCCAGACCAAGCCCTACGAGTTCGGCGACCCCTTCACCCTCGACATCCAGCGCACCGTGCACAACGCCGTGACCCGGGGCGGCGCCGGCACCCCGGTGCGCCTCGAGCCCGACGACTTCGAGATCTCCCGCACCGAGCACCTCACCCGGGCCTCGACCGTCCTCATGGTGGACCTGTCGCTGTCCATGCCCATGCGGGACAACTTCCTGGCCGCCAAGAAGGTGGCCATGGCCCTGCACACCCTGATCTCCACCCGCTTCCCCCGGGACTTCCTGGGCCTGGTGGGGTTCTCCGAGGTGGCCCGGGAGATCAAGCCCCAGGAGTTGCCCGAGGTGTCGTGGGACTTCGTCTACGGCACCAACATGCAGCACGGCCTCATGCTGGCCCGCAGGATGCTGGCCCACCGGGCCGGGACCAAGCAGATCATCATGATCACCGACGGCGAGCCCACCGCCCACCTCGAGCCCAAGCGCGACAGCTACGAGGTGTTCTTCTCCTACCCCCCCACGGCCGAGACGGTGCGGGTGACCCTGGCCGAGGTCCTGCGCTGCACCCGGGCCGGCATCACCATCAACACCTTCATGCTCGACGCCAACCGCTCCCTCCAGGGGTTCGTGGAGCAGATGACCAAGCTCAATAAGGGCCGGGCCTTCTTCACCACGCCCGAGACCCTGGGCGACTACGTCCTCGTCGACTTCCTCGAGCACCGGCGCACCACGCGCTCCTCGTCGCGCCGCGGCGCCTGAGACGGACTGCGAGGACGGCGCCGGCGCAGGGCCGGACGCCTCCCCCCGGGCCCGGCGTCCTCACCGCACGTGCCCTCCGGTCACGTTGGGCGCGTCCGCAGCGCGCACGGTGGGCAGGGCGCGGGCACGCTGCGTGCTGCAGGGGAAGGCGCCGGCCGGGTGAATTTCCCCTTGCACCCCGGGGGGCGATCGACCATGATGACACGATTGTAATTACATGTATGCCACTCCATACATGTATGCCGACATGGTGAGGGGAGGCGTACCGGTGGACGTCGTTTCACTGCTGTACGGCCGACAGGAACGTGACTGGCAGTCGAGGGCCAACTGCATGGGGGTCGACCCCGACCTCTTCTTCCCCGAGCGTGGCGCGTCCACGCGCGAGGCCAAGGAGGTGTGCCGGGGGTGCGTGGTGCGCGAGGACTGCCTCGAGTACGCGCTGGCCAACGGCGAGAAGTTCGGCATCTGGGGCGGCCTCTCCGAGCGCGAGCGCCGTCGTCTGCGCCGGGCCCGGGCGCTGAGCCGCCGGGCCGCCGCCGCCGTCTCGGCCTCCTAGCCCCGGGGACGGACCGGGCCCCTCAACCCCGTCCCCGCCCCAGGCGGGCCTCGACGGTGCGGTCCTCGTCCAGGTCGAGCTCGGCCAGGCGGCCCACCGGGATGCCCGCCACCACGGCGGCGGGCACCAGCCCGACCAGCTCGGCCCCCTCCACGGCGCCCCCCGCCTCCTGGGCCAGCCCGGCCACGGCGTCGTACACGTCGGCGGGGCCCGTGACGAAGGGGTCGAGCAGGTTGCACGACACCTGGGGGCGCCCCCCCACGTCCAGGCCCAGGGCCCGCACGGCCGGGCCCCGCACGGCGGCGGCGATACGCCGGGCCAGGGCCACGTCGGCCCGGGCCAGCCACAGGTTGTAGGCCACCAGGGCGGGACGGGCCCCCACGGCGCAGGCCCCGGAGCGGGGACGGGGCCGGGACGGGCCGGTGTCGGGAGCCAGCCCGTCGAAGGCGTGCCGGCGCACCTCGGGCAGGGTGCGCTCCGGGCCGTAGAGGAAGCAGGGCAGGTCCAGGGTGTCCCCGGCCCAGGCGGCGAAGCGGTCCCGGGCCACCACGGCCTCGTCCAGGGCCGCTCCCGCCCCCACGGGGCTCCCGCCCCCGTCGAGGGGCACGAAGGGCACCACGTCGAGCGCGCCCAGCCGGGGATGGGCGCCGCCGTGGACCGAGAGGTCGATCCGCTCCAGGGCGGCCACGGCCACGTCCCGCACGGCCGCCTCGGTAGCAGGGCCGCCCAGGGTGAGGACGGCCCGGTTGTGGTCGGGGTCGCTGTGCAGGTCGAGCAGGGCGTCGCCGGCGGCGGCGGCCAGGGCGCCCAGGACGGCGGGGTCGCGGCCCTCGCTCACGTTCACCACGCACTCCAGCACCGCTGTCCCCGCTCGGGCGCCGGCCGGGGCGCCCCTGCTCAGTTGTGGGCGGCCTGCAGCCTCGAGATGCGCCGGCGCCGCAGGATGCGACGTCGCTCGCGCTCGGAGGTGCCGCCCCAGACCCCGTGATCGACCCGGTTGTCCAGGGCGTACTCGAGGCAGGGGCCCTTGACCGGGCACTCCGAGCAGATGCGCTGGGCGGCCTGCACCCCGATGCCGTCGCTGGGGAAGAAGACGGCGGGGTCCATGTCCCGGCACCGCCCCTGTCCCATCCAGTCGCTCTCCATGGTGCCTCCGTTTGCCCTGCTCAAATTACCAGTGACCCCGTCGGACCGGTCCGGGAGGGCCCGGGATCGGCGGGCGTAGGGTTGTGCGGTGCCGTCCAGGTGATGTCTATGCCCGCTCCCTGTGGAAAGCGTGTGAATCGGGGCCTCCGGTCCACGGCCGCCGGGGGCGACCCCCGGGTGGGGTCCACCTACCCGGATTCGCTTTAGGCTGATCCCCCGTCGCCGGCACCGGCGGCGGGAGGCGGCGAGGAGGCGGCGTGGTCGACGAGTACGAGGAAGAGGAACCCCAACCGCCGCGTGGCCACGTCCGGGTCGTCTACCTCGGCCCCGTCGCCCCCCACTGGGAGGTCCAGTCCACCTACGGGGAGGACGCCGTCATCGGGCCCTTCCGGGACCGGACCCTGGCCCGCCTGACCCTCCTGCCCCCCCACGACCCCCAGTTCCGCCGCAACCGGGAGCGGGTGGTGCGCGACGCCGAGCGGGAGCACCTCGAGCTCGACTGGGACCTCGGCATCCCCGAGGAGGAGCCCGCCCCCACCGCCTGACGGGGCCGGTGGCCGCCTAGCCCGGTTCGGCCGGGCCGAGGGCGATGCGCTCCAGCCACAGCCCGGGGGCGTCCACCTCGGCCGGGGTGGGGAGGGTGCGGGTCTCGGCCCACAGCCGGCTCAGCCCGGCCTCGCCGGCCCGCTCCAGCACGCCGCGCACGAAGGCCGTGCCCCGGTCGATCTGGCCCGGGCCCAGGTCGAGGCCGAGCATGGCCTCGGCCGCCCGCTGGGCGTCGTCGCGGTCCACCAGATGGCGTCGCCACGCCTCGGCCACCGCCCCCCGGGTCCCGAGCAGCCGGGCGCCGGCCTCGTCCAGGACGTGCTCGACGTAGCCGAGGAGGGCCGCCACCACGGCCATGAGCTCCTCGGCGGCGTGGCGCCGGGCGGGGGAGGGCTCGAGCTGCACGAACGAGGAGGGATCGCCCAGCAGGCCCTGGAGGGCGTCGGGATCGCTGAGGTCCATGCCCTGGAGCCGGTCGGCCAGGGTGCCGGCGTCCTCGGCCATCCCCTGGACCACGGCGGTGAGCAGCTCGCGCAGGCGCCCGTCCACGTGGGGACGGGCCAGCACGGCGTGGGTGGTGAGCTCGCGCAGGCACACCCACAGGCGCACCTCGTCGGCGGGGAGGCTCCAGTCCTCGGCGAAGCGGGTGGCGTTGGCCGGGATGACGAGGAGGCCCTCGCCCGGGCGGGGCACGGGGAGCTCGTAGGCGCCCATGGTGGTCCGGGCCAGGTGGCCCACGGCCGAGCCCAGCTGCATGGCCGCCAGCATCGGCCCCATGGTCGAGAGCCACCGGGCCACGAGATCGGCAGGGCCGCCCCCGGCCTCGGCCGGCTCGAGGTCGGCCAGGCCCAGCCCCTCGGGCAGGCCCTGCCCCGACCCGGTCCCGCCCCCGCCCCTGGTGTCGCCCGCCCCACCCCCGTCGGGGGTGCCGGGTGCCGGGGCCGGACCGGCCATGGCGTCGAGGAGGTAGCGCCAGTCCTCGACCGTCCGCCACGCCCACGCCCCGGGGGCGACGGTGGCGAGCGTCACCGGGGCCCCCGAGGAGGTGAGGCTCAGGCCGGTCAGCTCGGCCACGTGCAGCTCGGCCACGTGGGCCAGCTGCTCGTACTGGATGCGGTCGGCGGGGTCGACGTTTCCCTCGGGGGTGCCGCCCGTGGCCACGCCCTGGGCCAGGGTGCGGGCCAACTCGATCCGGCCCTGCTCGCCACTGGTGGGCCCCATGAGGTTGAGCAGGTCCCCCAGGATCTGCTCGAAGAAGTTGCCGCCGCCACCGGCCCCGGGGATGCTCACCTAGGGGATCGTAGGCGTCGCCCCGTCGCCACCGTCCCCGGTGCCGTCAGCTGGCCGGGGCACTGGCCAGTGTGACCGACACGTGCAGGGGGTCCTCGCCCCGCACCACCGAGAGCTGGACCGTGGTGCCAGGCGGATCGGCGTAGAGGTGCTGCTGGAGATCGGCCACCGAGGCGACGGGGTGGGGCCCCACCGCCACCACCACGTCGCCGCTGCGCAGCCCGGCGGCGGCGGCCGGGCTGCCGGGGAGGAACTCGGTGACGGTGGCCCCCGCCGCCCCGGGCTGGTCGGAGCAGACGATGCCCAGCCAGCCGTGGTCCAGGTGGTGGGTCTGGGCCAGCTCGAGGGCGACGCTCTCGGCCAGGGGGGCCGGCACGAACACGCCCATGGGGTCGTCGCCCGAGCTGGTCGTACCGTCGAGGATGCCGATGACCCGCCCCCGGCTGTCGAGCAGCACCCCGCCCCGCGAGGACGGGCCCAGGGGGAGCTCGGCCTCGATGGCGTCGGCCAGGTCGGTCCCGCCCACGGCCACCCCCGTCCCCACCTCGGTCACCATGCCCACCCCGGCCGAGGCGCCGACCGGGACGGCGGCGGCGGTGCGGCACAGGCACGCCACCACGGCGAGGTCGTCGGGCTGGATGTCCTCGTCGGCGAAGGTGGCGGGGGCCATCCCTCCCGCCGTGCTCACCACGGCCACGCCCGAGCCGGCGTCGGTGCCGACGACCACGCCGCGCCGGCGGCGGCCGTTGGCGGTGACCACGTCGACGTGCGAGGCGCCCGCCACGGCAGACGCCGCCGTGACCACGAGGTCGCCCCCGGGCAGGACCACGCCCGTCATGCCGGCCTCGTCGCCGGCGCCCGTGGGCACGAGGTCGACGAGGGAGGGACGCACGGCGTCGACGAGCTGCATGACGTCCCGGCTCAGGCCCACGGTGGTCATCGAGGTGGTCGACACCTCCACACCGCTGGCGACGTCGCGTCCGGCCGACAGGGGGGATCCCCCCGACGAGGTGTCCACGACGGAGAGCACCACGGCCACGGTGGCCGCCATGGCCACCACCCCCACCACGCCGGCCGTGAGGGCACCGCCCCGCACCCGGCGGGGGGGCCAGCCCACCACGGTGTCGAAGAGCGAGGGCACCCGGCGCGGCGGCCCCAGGCGGCCCACCTCCGAGGGGTGGCGCCACAGCCGGTCGTCGGGGGGGAGCCACCCCCGGGGTCCGACCTCGTCGTCGTCCAGCCCGGCGGGGTCATCGGGCAATTCCCCCTCGGCGAACGTTCCCCCGGCGTCCATCAGGCACCGAGGTTACCGGTGCGGGCCTGCGTATGGGACGTCGCCCCGCCGTGCGCGGCCCTGCCGCGGCGGCCCCCGGCGGCCCCGCCGGAGCCCTCGTCCAGGGCCCTTTTCGTGCTCCGGCCGATCCGCCGTAGCATGGCCGGGTGGGAGAGGGGCCCAGTGGCTAGGGACCTGGCCATCGATCTCGGCACGGCGAACACCCTGGTGTACGCACGCGGCCGTGGCATCGTGCTCAACGAGCCCACCGTGATCGCGTTGAACACGCGTACCCACGAGGTGCTGGCCATGGGCCAGGACGCCTGGCAGATGATCGGGCGGACCCCTGGCTACATCGTGGCCGTGCGGCCGCTGCGCCAGGGTGCGATCACCGACTTCGACATCACCGAGCGCATGATCCGACTCCTGCTCCACCGGTGCGGGGTGTCGCGCCTCAACCGGCCCCGGGTCCTCATCTGCGTCCCCTCGGCCATCACCTCCGTGGAGCGGCGCGCCGTGAAGGAGGCCACCCACCGCGCCGGGGCCTCGGCCGCCTACCTCATCGAGCAGCCCATGGCCGCCGCCATCGGCGCCGGGCTCGCCATCCACGAACCGATCGGCAACATGGTGGTGGACGTGGGCGGGGGGACCTCGGAGACGGCGGTCATCTCACTCGGCGGGGTGGTGGCGTCCGAGGCCATCCGGTGCGGGGGCTTCGACATCGACGGCGCCATCCAGGCCTACGTGCGGCGCGAGCACGGCGTGGCCATCGGCGAGCGCACGGCCGAGGAGATCAAGCTGGCCATCGGCTCGGCCGCCCCCTACGAGGGCGAGGTCAAGGCCGAGGTGCGCGGGCGCGAGCTCATGACGGGCATGCCCAAGACCGTGGTCCTCTCGCCCACCGAGCTCCGGGGGGCGGTGGAGGACCAGGTGCGCCAGATCATCACCGCCGCCGTGAACTGCCTGGGGGGAGCCCCGCCCGAGCTGGCCCAGGACATCATCTTCCAGGGGATCCACCTGGTGGGCGGCGGGGCCCTCCT
>DATJOV010000230.1:0-2297 GCA_035506735.1 Acidimicrobiales bacterium
CCGGGAACCTGGGGGTGGTGGACCACCACGAAGCTGAAGACGGTGCCCCGTCCCGAGGCGACGACCGTGCCCCAGGCGAAGGAGCCGCACACGGCGCACGCCGGGCGGGGCGGGTGGCGCAGGGTCCCGCACTCGCTGCAGCGCTGGATCAGGAGCTCACCCTCCTTGGCGCCCTCGAAGAAGAAGGCGTTGTCGTGGGTGAGGGCGGGACGGGGTCGCAGGGGCGCCGTCTCGGTGGTGGCCACGCCGCTGGCGAGGTCGGTGGGGGCCTCGGCCGCAGGAGGGGCAGGGGGGGCGGGCCGGAAGCGCAGGATGCGGAAGCGCATGGTGGCCACCGATGCCCCGTGCTGGTCGGTGAAGTCGAGGCGGGTGGTGACGAAGTGGCCGTCCCCGAGGCCCGTGTGCTTCTCCGGCGACACCGACTCGATGACCGAGGACACCGAGAGCCGGTCGCCCAGCACGAGGGGACGGGCGTAGGTCTGGTCGCAGTTGGTGGCCACCACCGAGGTGAAGCCGGCCCCGTCCATGAGGGCGAAGAGCTGTTCCTGGGCCGAGGGCTCGCCGCCCTCGGGGGCGGCCCAGCGCCCCTCGGGCTGGGAGCGGTAGCCCCGCATGATCCAGGCCTGGAGCATGGTGGGCGGGGCCACCACCCCGGGGAAGCCGGCCCGGCGGGCGGCGTCGTCGTCGACGTACACGGGGTTGTCGTCGCCCACGGCGTCGACCCAGTGGCGGATCATGGCCTGGTTGACCTCGTCCCGGGCGTCGGCCGGGATCCCGGTGGGTCGGCCCTCGAAGGCCCGGAGGCGGGCCAGGAAGTCCTCGGCCGATCCCACCTCCCCCGCCGCCGCGCTCATCGGGCCGCCCGGGTCATGCCCAGCCCGGCGGTGGCCACGATCTCGCGCTGGACCTCGTTGACCCCGCCCCCGAAGGTGTTGATCTGGGCGTGGCGGGCGGTGCGCTCCAGCTGGCCGGCCAGCACCGCCCCGGGCGAGTCCGGCCGGAGGTAGCCGCCGGCGCCCACGATCCCGAGGAGGCGCCGGTAGATGTCGATGCTGCGCTCCACCCCGAAGACCTTGACGCTCGAGGAGTCGGCCGGGCTCATGGTGTCGTCGGACACGGCCACGGCCATGCGCCAGTTGAGCAGGTACATGGCCTCGAGCTCGGCCTTGCACCGTGCCAGGTCGGAACGCACCCAGGCCAGGTCGAGTACGGCGCCGCCCTCGGGCGCGGGGGTGGCGGCGGCCCACGCCGCCACCTCCTCGTAGAGGTGGGAGGCGAAACCGCTCCACGCCGCCAGCCCCACCCGCTCGTGGTTGAGCTGGGTGGTGATCATCCGCCACCCCTCGTTCTCCTCGCCCACCCGCTGGTCCACGGGCACCCGGACGTCGCTGTAGTAGGTGGCGGTGGTGGTGGCGCCGGCCACGGTGACGATGGGGCTCCACGAGAACCCCGGGGCGTCGGTGGGGACGCACAGGATGGAGATGCCCTTGTGCTTGGGGGCGTCGGGATCGGTGCGCACGGCCAGCCAGATGTAGTCGGCCATGTCGGCCCCGCTGGTGAAGACCTTGGCCCCGTTGACCACGTACTCGTCCCCGTCGCGCACGGCCCGGGTGCGCAACGAGGCCAGGTCGGTGCCGGCTTCGGGCTCGGTGTAGCCGATGGCGAAATTGAGCTCCCCCGCCAGGATGGCGGGGAGGATCGAGGCCTTCTGGTCGGGGCGGCCGTAGCGCATGATGGTGGGCCCCACCGTGTTGACCGTCACGAAGGGGAACGGGGCGCTGGCCCGGCGGGTCTCGTCGAAGAAGATGAACTGGTCGGTGGCGGGCCGGCCCTGGCCCCCGAATTCGGTGGGCCAGCCGATGCCGAGCCAGCCGTCCTTGCCGATGCGCTGGACCACCTGGCGCCACAGCTCGCCCCCCTCGCCCACGTCGCCGATGTGGGCCCGCACCTCGTCGGTGAGCAGCTCGGCGTAGTAGGCGCGCAGCTCCTGGCGCAGGGCCAGCTGCTCAGGGGTCTCCTCCAGGAACAATGGCTCGTCCGTGGTCAGGCCCGCAGCCGGCGGTCCGGGCCGGGCGGGGGGTCCCCGCCGAGGTCCCGGCCTCCCGGCCCGGTGCTCTCTGTAACTCGTTCTAGTTCCGCACCGTACCAGCGGCGCCCGCCCCGCGCACGCCCGCCCCCCGCCACCGGCGGTGGCCGGCCCGTGGCGGGCGGGCCTATCATCACTGGAACACGTTCTGAAAAGGTGCCCACCGTCCAGGGAGCGCGGTCGTGGCGCCGGCCGCACCGCCCCGGCCCGG
>DATJOV010000231.1:0-2894 GCA_035506735.1 Acidimicrobiales bacterium
GACCGCCGGCACCACGGGGATCTTCGCCCACAGCGACGCCACCCTGGCCCTGGCCGCCTCCCTGGCCGGCCGCCTCGGGCTCCCCTTCCAGGACGAGGACGCCGTGGCCTGCCTCACGGACAAGGCGGCCCAGCGCGCCGCCCTGCGCCGGGCCGGGCTCCCCGTCCCGGGATGGGCCGTCCTCCCGGCCGGAGCCGGCCCCGACGACGTCGACGCCGCCCTGGACGGCCTGCGGTTCCCGGCCGTGGTCAAGCCGGCGACGGGGGCGGCCAGCCGCGACACCGTCTACCTGGCCGACGTGGGCGACCTGCGCGCCGTGCTGGACCAGGAGCCCTTCCACGGGGGGCCCCGCCCGGCCATGGTGGTGGAGGAGTACCTGGTGGGGGCCCCCCGGCCCGACCCGGCCTTCGCCGACTACCTCTCGGTCGAGAGCGTGGTGAGCCACGGGACCATCAGCCACGCCGCCGTCTCGGGGCGGTTCCCCCCGGCCGAGCCCTTCCGGGAGCTGGGCCTGTTCGTGCCGGCCGCCCTCGCCCCCGGGCTCCTCCCCGAGGTCCTGGCCGTGGCCGGGCGGGCCGTGGCCGCCGTGGGTGTGCGCACCGGCTTCTGCCACACCGAGATCAAGCTCACCCCGGCCGGCCCCCGGGTCATCGAGGTCAACGGCCGCCTCGGCGGCGGGGTGCCCGCCGCCCTGGGCCGGGCCGCCGGCGTGGACGTGATCGCCATGGCCATACGGGTGGCCCTGGGTGAGCACGTGGCCTTCGAGGGCCCCCTCCCCACCCACAGGGTCGGGTACCTGGCCACCGCCGCCGCCCCGCAGTGGGCCTCCCGGGTGGAGGCGGTGGAGGGGCTCGACGCGGTGAGCGCCTTCCCCGGGGTGGAGTCGGTGGAGCTCAAGCGCCGACCCGGTGACGCCCTCGACTGGCGCCAGGGGAGCGTCGGCTTCGTCTACTCGGTGGTGGGCTCGACCCCCGATCTCGACGGCCTCAAGGCCCTGAAGCGGTGCATGGCCGAGGACGTGGTGATCACCTACGGCTGACACGGCGCTGACGCGCCGCTGATCTGCGCTCCCGGGGGGCGCCCGGGTGGGCCGTCCGGGGCCCAACCCTCAATTTTGACGGTGTGGCCTGGGAGCCCGTCTGCTCCGATGGTGCCGGTGCGGGGCCGCCCCGGGCGGGGGAGGCGACCGGACGGACAGGGGGTCCCCATGGGACGGATGCCGAAGGCGGCCAGCCGCATCGCCACCGCCGGGGCCGTGACCCTCCTGGTGGGGGCGGGTCTGGTCGCCACCGTGGCGGTCCAGGCCCTGAGCGCCCCCGCCTACGCCGACACCGCCCCCTTCGAGGTGGTGTGCGGGGGCACGCCCGTGGGCGACGTGGTGCTGAACGGCGCCGTGGTGAGCGGGACCCTGTCGCCCGCCGATCCCGCCCCGGGCCAGCAGTTCGACCTCGACGGCGCCCAGATCCAGGTCCCCCTGCCCGCCTCGGTCCTCGACGCCGTGCCCGTGGGCGGGGGGAGCACCACGACCTGGAGCGGCTCCCTGGAGGCGACCGTGGACGCCACGGGGGCCACCCCGGCCACCCTGAGCACGGGGGCCCTCGGCTTCTCGGACCAGGTGCCCGACCCGCCGCCCTCGGACGGGGTCGAGATGGACGCCCCCTCCACGCCCGTGGACCTGGGCCCCTTCACCGCCACCGCCACCGCCTCCCCCGTGTCCCTCAGTGTGGCCACCACGGCCGACCTCAGCCTGGACGTGGGCGGCATCTCGCTGACCCTCTCGTGCTCGACCTATCCCAACGACAGCGACCCCGTCTCCGGGATCACCCAGGGCCCGCCCCCGGGCCTGCCCGTGGCGCCCGTCATCGCCGTGAGCGGGGGCACGGCCCCGCCCCCACCCGCCCCGGCCCTCACCGGCGCCTACGAGCTGTACTGCCCCCACACCCCGGTGGGCGACCTCGTGTTCAACGGCGTCACGACCTCCGCCTCCCTGTCGGGGTCGTCGGGCCTGGCCGCCGGGGGCAGCTTCTCGGTGACGAATTACCAGACCCACATCCCGGTGCCGGCCGGGCTGGTGTCGGCCGCCGCCGGGCTGAGCAACAGCAGCTTCGACGGTCTCGCCACCGGGGCCGTCGACGTCTACGGCGCCGGGCCGGCCCAGGTCTCGACGGGGTCGATGGCCTTCGACGTGCCCTTCCCCGATCCCGTCCCGAGCAGCGGTCTCGGCCTCGATCTCCCCCTGTCGCCCCAGTCGCTCGGGCCCTTCACCGCCGACGGGGGTGCCATCACCGTGGCCCAGGACCCGACCCTCATGGTGGTGGCGGCGCTGTCGAGCAAGGCCTTCACCATGACCTGCACCGCCTATCCCGACGACGACGAGGCCGCCTCGGGCTCGACCGGCACGCCTCCTCAGGGCCAGCCCATCGAGCCCATCATCGCCCTGGGCACGGCCTCGGGGGGCACGGGGGCGACCACCACCACGACCACCACCCCGGGCGGCCTGGGCGGGCTCCCGCCCAGCACCGGTCCCTACGAGCTGTACTGCCCGGGGTCGCCCGTGGGCAACATCGTGCTCAACGACACCACCACCACGGCCACGCTGTCGCCGGCCACCCCGGTCCAGGGGGGGACGTTCTCGCTGGCCGACCTGCAGATGCAGTTCTCCCTCCCCCAGAGCGTGGTGCAGGAGGCCGAGAGCCTCGGGCTCACCCAGCTCACCGGGGACGTGTCGCTGTTCCTCGACGCCACCGGGGTGAACGAGGAGGGCTACGGCTTCGGCGTGGCGGTGGGGACCACCTCTACCGCCACCTCCACCTCCACCTACGTCGGCGTCACCACGGGCGGAGGTGTGTCGGTGCCGCCCATCTTCCCCGAGCCCTTCCCCGGCTCCTACGACA
>DATJOV010000232.1:0-3340 GCA_035506735.1 Acidimicrobiales bacterium
TCGAGCCCTTCCAGGGGGCGGCCACGGGGGTGGGAGGCATCCTGCGCGACATCTTCACCATGGGGGCTCGCCCCATCGCCCTCATGGACCCCCTCTTCTTCGGCCCCCTGGACGACGCCCGGTCCCGCTGGCTCACCGAGGGGGTGGTGGCCGGGATCTCCGGCTACGGCAACTCGGTGGGGGTGCCCACCGTGGGGGGCCAGCTCACCTTCGCCCCCTGCTACGCCCGCAACCCCCTGGTGAACGTGCTCGCCCTGGGGGTCATGCCGGCCGAGCGCCTGGTCCTGGGGCGGGCCACGGGGGTGGGCAACCTGGCCGTCCTGCTCGGCTCCGCCACGGGGCGCGACGGCATCGGGGGCGTGAGCGTGCTGGCCTCGGCCGCCTTCGGGGACGAGGGGGCGGGGGACGACGCCAAGCGCCCCAGCGTGCAGGTGGGCGACCCCTTCGAGGAGAAGCGTCTCATCGAGGCCTGCCTCGAGCTCCTCGACCGGGGCCTGGTGGTGGGCATCCAGGACCTGGGCGGGGCCGGCCTGGCCTGCGCCACGTCGGAGACGGCGGGGCGGGGCGGGACGGGCATGGACGTCGACGTGGACGCCGTGCCCCGGCGCGAGCCCGCCATGGCCCCCTTCGAGGTCATGACGTCGGAGAGCCAGGAGCGCATGCTGGCCATCGTCACCCCGGCCGACCGGGGGGCGGTGGAGGAGGTGTGCGCCCGGTGGGAGGTGCGGGCCACGGTCATCGGCACCGTCACCGCCCCCGGGCCCGATGGGGGCCGGCTGCGCATCCTCGACACGGCCGGCACCGTCCTGGCCGACGTCCCGGCCGCCTCCCTGTCCGAGGACGCCCCCCTCTACGACCGCCCCCGGGCCGCCCCCCCCGGCTTCGCCCGGCGCCGCCCCCTGGCCGCCACCGGGACGGGGCCGCCCCCCGACGGCGAGGCCGGCGACGAGGTCCTGGCCACCATCACCGACCACGCCTGGGTCTACCGCCAGTACGACCACCAGCTCTTCCTCAACACCGTGGTGGGCCCGGGGGGCGACGCCGCCGTGCTGCGCCTGGCCGCCCCCGGCCTGGGGCCGAGCCGGCGTGGCCTGGCCCTCTCCACCGACGGCAACCCCCGCTGGTGCGCCCTCGACCCCCGGGCCGGCACGGCCATGACCGTGGCCGAGTCCGCCCTCAACGTGGCCTGCGCCGGGGCCCGTCCCCTGGCCGTGGTCAACTGCCTCAACTTCGGCGACCCCGGCCACCCCGAGGTCATGTGGCAGCTGTCCGAGTCCGTCGACGGCATGGCCGAGGCGTGCCGGGCCCTCGACCTCCCCGTCATCGGCGGCAACGTGAGCCTCTACAACGCCAGCGACGGGGTCGACATCGACCCCACCCCGGTGGTGGCCGTGCTGGGGGTGATCGACCGCCTGGAGCGCATGCCCCCCGGCCCGGCCTGGACCCCGGGGGCCACCCTGGTCCTGCTGGGCACCACCCAGCCCGTCCTCGACGGCTCCCTCGCCGCGGCCCGGCGGGGCTGGGGCGGCGGGGTCCTCCCCGCCCTCGACCTGGCCGCCCACCGCCGCCTGGTGGCGGTGGTGCTCGACCTCCTGGCCCCGGGCGGTCCCGTCGACGCCGTCCACGACGTGTCCGAGGGGGGCCTGGCCCTGGCCCTGGCCGAGATGGCGGTGGCGGCCGGGACGGGCTGCGTGGTGGCGGGGGTGGGCGGTTTCGCCGCCGCCTTCTCGGAGTCGCCCTCGCGCCTCGTGCTCGGCACCACCCGCCCCGACGACGTGGTGGGGGCGGCGCGCGACGCCGGGGTCCCCGCCACCGTGCTGGGGATCGCCGGGGGCGACCGGCTCATCGTCGACGGGTTGCTGGACCTGCCCGTGGCCGAGCTCACCGCCGCCTGGGCCCACGCCCTGCCCGACGTCCTCGACTCCGCCGCCGGGTGACGCCCGGCCCGCCCCGGCTCAGCCGGCCCGCTGGGCCACCCCGGCTCAGCCGGCCCGCTGGGCCACCACGGTCAGCCCGGTGCGGAGGCGGGGCGGCATGACCTGGTAGACGAGGTCCATGGCGAGCAGCACCCAGGGCGAGGACGAGCGCCCGTCGGGGTCCCCGGCGTAGCGGATGTCGAAGTAGTTGGAGTAGATGCAGTCCCGCACCGCCAGCCCCGCGGCGGCGGCGTAGTCGCCCAGCTCGCGCAGGGAGTACTCCCGGAAGTGGTCGGGGTTGGAGATGTCCTCGCGGATGAGGGCGTAGGGGTTGCGCCCGGCCAGGAGCTTGAGGCGGGCCCCGAGGCGCACGGCGTTGGGGGTCTGGACGATGACCACCCCCCCGGGGCGCAGCAGGGTGGTGACGTAGCCCAGGACGAGGCGGGGCGAGGCCTGGAGGTGCTCGATGACCTCGGCCATGACCACCACGTCGTAGCGGGGGAGGTCCTGGCGCCAGCGCTCGGGCCACCGGGCCTCGTTGAGGTCGTAGAGGTAGTGGTCGCCGCGTGGCGTGCGGCGGTCGGGGGTGAAGCCCATGGTGTCGACGCGCAGCCCGAACTGGTCCCGCAGGAGCTCGGTCAGGGTGGAGGGGCCCACGTCGAGGATGCGCTTCTCCACCGGGGCCAGGTAGCGCTGGACCTGCTTGAGCACGGTGACGTAGCGGGGGCTGTGGAAGGCGACGTGGGGGTCACCGGGGTAGTGGCGCACGATGGCGGCGGCCACGTCGCGGTCGGCCGTGCCCAGGTCCAGGTTCACGACGACCGCCCGGCCCGGGCCGACTCCACCATGGCGGGCCCAAATTACCGGCCCGGCCCCGGGCCGGGGTCCACCGCCCTACACGTAGCGGAGCGACCCCGGGGTGGTGAGGCGCTCCCCCGTCTCCAGCCAGGTCTTGAGGCCCGAGAGGATCATGGGCCATCCCCCGTAGAGCTCGGGGTTGGCCCCGTCGCGCAGCTCGTCGTGGATCACGGTGAGGCGGCAGGAGTCGGCCACGGGCTCGATCTCCCACGTCACCCGGGAGGTGCCCTCGCCCCGCACGTCGTCGCTCCACAGGGCCCGCATGGTCTGGACCAGACGCCGGGGCGGGTCGGCCTCGAGGATCTCCCCCTCCCCCAGGGGACGGCCGTCGGGGGTCGACATCTCGAAGGCGGCCCCCGGCGTCCAGTCGCTGCGCACGGCCGCCCCGAACTGGTAGGTGGCCCGGATGGTGCTGTCGGTGATGGCCTCCCACAGCCGCTCGGGGGTGGTCTTGATGTAGATCTCGTACACCTTCTCCATGGGGCGCTCCAGTCTCCGTTTGATGTCGGCCAGGCCGGCCACCCAGGGCTCGGCGTACTTGCTCACCCACCGGTCGTGGACGAGCC
>DATJOV010000233.1:0-3944 GCA_035506735.1 Acidimicrobiales bacterium
CGGGTGCCGACTACGTCCTGCACCGCCCGGGGCGTGCCGAGCGCGACGTCCTCGACGTGGCGCTGGAGGTGGCCGCCGACGCCGTGGAGACCATCGCCGCCGACGGGGTGGACGCCGCCATGCTGCGCTTCAACACCGACCCCCCGACGTCCTGAGCACCCCGACCGCCCCCTCGGCCCCCGTCGGTAGCCTGCAACGGTGAGCCTGCAGTCGCTCCCCCCCCTGCTGCGCCACGAGCCCGCCATGCTCGAGGCCCTGAGCGCCGGCACCGCCGTGGTGGCCGTGCCCGACGCCGCCGTCGCCTACGTGGCGGCCGGGGTGGCCCGCCTGGGCGAGCGGTCCCCGCTGCTCGTGGTCACCCCCACCGTGCGCGACGCCGAGCGCATCGCCCACGACCTCGAGGCCTTCTCCCCGCCCGGGTCGGTGGCCCTCTTCCCGGCCTGGGACACCCTGCCCTTCGAGCGGGTCAGCCCCGAGCTCCCCACCATGGGGGCCCGGCTGCGGCTCCTGTGGCGCCTGCGCCACGGTCCCGACCGCCCCGGCGTCGTGGTGGCGCCGGTGCGGGCCCTCCTGCAGCGGCTCGGGCCCGACGAGGAGTCGGGCGCCCCCGTGGTGGTGACCCGCGGGCAGCGGGTCGAGCAGCAGGGGCTGGTGGAGCGCCTGGTGGGCCTGGGCTACCGGCGCGAGTACCAGGTCGAGCACCGGGGCGAGCTGGCCGTGCGGGGCGGGATCGTGGACGTCTTCCCCTCCACGGCCGAGCTCCCCGTGCGCGTCGACCTGTGGGGCGACGAGGTGGACCGCCTGACCGAGTTCGACCCCGGCGACCAGCGCTCCCTGGACGCCCTGGACCGGGTGGAGCTGTTCGGGTGCCGCGAGGTCCTCCCCACGCCGGCCCTGCGGGACCGGGCCGCCGCCCTGGTGGGGGCCGAGCCCTGGGGGCGCTCCCAGTGGGAGCGCCTCGCCGCCGGCCAGGTCTTCGACGGCATGGAGTCGTGGCTGCCGTGGCTGGTGCCCGAGGAGCAGGTCCTCCCCGACCTCCTCGGTGCCGGGGCCCGGGTGGCCCTGGTCGATCCACGCCGCATCCGGGACCGGGCGGCCGAGCTCATCGACGAGGAACGGGCCCTGGCCTCGGCCCTGGCCACCACCTGGAACGTGGCGGGGCCCGACCCCGACGGGGGGGATCCGGGCGAGGCCTTCCCCCGCCTCCACGTCCCCTTCGACCGGCTCCTGGCCCGGTGCCCGGCGCCGGTGCTGTCCCTCGTCCCCGTGGCCGACTCGCCCGCCACCCCCGCCGTGGTGGCCCGGGGCTTCGAACCCGTGCACGGGGAGCGGGCCCAGCTGGCCGGGCAGCTGGCGTCGCTCGGGGCCGAGGGGTACTCGGTGACGGTGTGCGCCGAGGGCCCGGGCTCGGCCGGGCGCATGGCGGCCGTGCTGGGCGAGGAGGGGCTGGCCGTCCCCGTGGTCGAGGCCGGCGGCGACCTCGCCCTCCCCGGGCTTCGCATCGTGGTGGCCCCGCTCGAGCGGGGGTTCGTCATCGCCTCGGCCAAGGTGGCCGTGCTGGCCGAGGCCGACATGACGGGCCGGCGCCGGTCGCACCGGCCCGCCCGGGCCCGGGCCCGCCCCACCGACGGCTTCTTCGACGACCTGGCCCCGGGCGACTACGTCGTGCACCGCCAGCACGGGGTGGCCCGCTACGCCGGGATGGTGACCCGCACCGTCAACGGGGCGTCGCGCGACTACCTGCTCCTCGAGTACCGCGGCGACGACAAGCTCTACCTCCCCTCGGACCAGATCGACGCCCTCACGCCCTACAGCGGGGGAGAGTCACCGGCCCTCAACCGGCTGGGGGGCTCGGAGTGGCAGCGCACCCGGGCCAAGGCACGGGCCGCCGTGCACGAGGTGGCCACCGAGCTGGTGGCGCTGTACCGCCGCCGGCTGCAGAGCGAGGGCCACGCCTTCGGCCCCGACACCCCGTGGCAGCGCGAGGTCGAGGAGGCCTTCCCCTACGTCGAGACCCCCGACCAGCTCCAGGCGGTGGAGGAGGTGAAGCGCGACATGGAGGAGCCCGTCCCCATGGACCGGCTGGTGTGCGGGGACGTGGGGTTCGGCAAGACCGAGGTGGCCGTGCGGGCCGTGTTCAAGGCCATCCAGGACGGCAAGCAGGCCGCCGTGCTCGTGCCCACCACCCTGCTGGCCCAGCAGCACGCCCAGACCTTCGCCGAGCGCTACACCGGCTTCCCGGTGCGGGTGGAGATGCTGTCGCGCTTCCTCACCCCGGCCCAGGCCCGTGCCGTGGTGGCGGGCCTGGCCTCGGGCCAGGTGGACGTGGTCATCGGGACGCACCGGCTCCTGGCCGGCGACGTGGAGTTCAAGGACCTCGGGCTCCTGGTGGTGGACGAGGAGCAGCGCTTCGGGGTCACCCACAAGGAGAGCATCAAGCAGATGGCGGCCGGGGTGGACGTCCTCACCCTGACGGCCAGCCCCATCCCCCGGACCCTGGAGATGGCCCTCACCGGCATCCGGGACCTGTCGCTCATCAACACCCCGCCGGCGGCGCGCCAGCCCATCCTCACCTACGTGGGCGAGTTCGAGGAGGCGGCCGTGGTCGAGGCCCTGCGGCGCGAGCTCCTGCGCGAGGGCCAGGCCTTCTTCGTGCACAACTGGGTCCAGAACATCGAGGCCGTGGCGGCCCGGCTCCGCCACCTCGTCCCCGAGGCCAGGGTGGCGGTGGCCCACGGCCAGATGGACGAGGGGACCCTGGAGCAGGTGGTGCTGGACTTCTGGGAGAAGCGCTACGACGTGCTGGTGTGCACCACCATCATCGAGTCGGGCATCGACATGCCCACGGTCAACACCCTCGTGGTCGACCGTGCCGACCGCCTCGGCCTGGGCCAGCTCCACCAGCTGCGGGGCAGGGTGGGGCGGGCCGGGCAGCGGGCCTACGCCTACCTGCTGCACCCCGCCGACAGGGTCCTGACCGAGGCCGCCTACGAGCGCCTGCGCACCATCGGGGAGCAGACCGAGCTGGGGGCGGGGTTCAAGATCGCCATGCGCGACCTCGAGATCCGGGGGGCCGGCAACCTGCTCGGGCGCGACCAGTCCGGGCACATCGCCGCCGTGGGCTACGACCTCTACGTCCAGCTCGTGGCCGAGGCCGTGGCCGAGATGAAGGGCGAGCCGCTGCGCCCCCCGGTGGAGGTCACCATCGACGTGCCCTCCGACGCCCATCTCCCCCCCGCCTACGTGGGGCGCGAGGACCTGCGCCTGGAGGCCTACCGCCGCCTCGCCGCCGTGGGGAGCGAGGCCGAGGTCGACGACGTCCGGGCCGAGTGGGCCGACCGCTTCGGGCCGCCCCCTCCGCCGGCCGAGGGCCTGCTGGCCGTGGCCCGCCTGCGAGCCCTGTGCCTGCGCACCGGGGTGCGAGAGGTCTCGGCCGCCCCGGCCCGGCCCGGTCAGGGGCGGGGGACCCCGGGGCGCCGGGGCCTGGTGGCCCGCCTGGCCCCCCTCACCCTGGCGGCCTCGGCCCGGGTGCGGCTGCGGCGCCTGCGCCCCGACGCGCTGGTCAAGGAGGAGGCGGGGCTGCTTGTCGTGCCCCTCGGTCCGGGCGAGGAGCCGGTGGCCACCCTCATCGAGCTGCTGGAGGAGCTGGTGCCGGCCGCCGCCGACCCGGTGGCGGCGGATGGCGGCGGGCGGCGCTCCTCGGGCTGAGCCCGGGCCGGCCCGAGTCGTGGGGGTGCGGCGCCGCCGATAGAGTGCCCCTTCCGTGAGGCGCCTCCTGCCCCTGGCCGCCGTGGGCGCCCTGGCCCTGTCGGCCACCGCCTGCGACCTGTCGCCCCCGGCGGTGACGGTGGGGAGCGTGGCGGTGAGCCGCTCCCAGCTCGACGACCAGCTCACGACGGTGGCCGCCAGCGCCCCCGCCCGCTGCGCCCTCAGCGCCCTGAGCG
>DATJOV010000234.1:0-7907 GCA_035506735.1 Acidimicrobiales bacterium
TTGACGATCGGCGGGGCCAAAGGGCGACGGCGATCGTGGCCAGGAGCCCCCCGTTCACCATCAGCCACCATGGCCACTCCCCGAGGCGGGTTTGGGCGCAGACCGTGACCCCGGCGGCGACCAGGACGGCCAGGACCAGACGCATCCCGCCTCGGTGGGCCGAGATGACCAAAGCCAGGGCCAGGGCCGGCCAGACATAGAAGGCCACCATCACCGACTCCGTCAGGCACCGCAGCGACATCGCCACCGCCGTTGCCCAGACGAGGAGGGCGGGCCGGTGGCGCCAGCGCCGGACCCCCCACCCCAGGGCTGAGGCCGCCACGAGGGCCACCAGTCGCCCAGGTCCGGCGGCGACCACCGTGCCCCGGCCGTGACCCCCGAGACGGGGGGCCAGGGCCGTCCACGGCGTCACATGGTCGATGCCCGGGAAGTTGGGCTGATCCACCAGGGCGTGCACGGTGACGTGGAACTCGGCGGCGAGAGGCACGGCCAGCAACCCCACCGAGGGCAGGGCCGCCCGCATGACCAGCCCGAGGATGCGCTCACGCCCACCCCAGGCCAGGAGAACGGGCAGAGCCAGCAGGACCAGGGGTTGGGTCACGACGGCGGCACCGAACAGCCAACCAACCCCCGTCCACCGGTTGTCACAGGCGAGCACCAGGGCGTAAGCGGCGAGCGCCGTGGCCACGGCATCCTCGGGGTGGCCCCACATGGCGAGGAGGGGCCACACGGCGACACCCTCAGCGATGCACAGCAGAGCGCGGCGCCCTCGTCCCACTCCCAGGCGCTCCGCCAGGGCATCACAGGCGAAGAGCACGCTGCAGCCGAGAAGCATCTCGTAGGGTCCGAGCACAAGCCACGACGTCGGGTGGGGGACGTAATAGGGGAAACTCTCGGTCATCCCGAGGTGGCCGGTGAGTATGGCGCACGGCGTGAAGAGCACGAGGATCCCGGGGAACGTGACGAGGCCGGTCCCGGCGGCATAGACGCTGCCCAATGCTCCCCATCCGATGTAGTGGGCCGAGCGGTAGGCACCCCAGATGTCGCCGGGATACACCCAGTAGTCGTGGTGGCGCACGACGATGCCCCACAGGAGGGAGTACGCCATGCCACTGGCGACCACCACGGTCGTGACCACCAGAGGCCATCCCCGGCGGCGCAGGTGGTGGGCGAGGTGGCGAAGCCCGAAGCTGCGCGGCGGCACGTCGGACTCCGCCACGGTGCTCAGCTCTGGGGGATGTGGGTGATGTAGGTGAACATGGGCAGGTACATGCTCACCACCATGACGCCTACGCCGGCGCCCATGACCACGGTGAGGATGGGCTCGAGCATCGAGGTGAGGTTGTTCACCGTCGTCTCGACCTCGCCGTCGTAGAACTGGCCCACCTTGTGGAGCATGGCGTCGAGGGCACCGGTCTGCTCCCCCACCTCCACCATCTGGGTCAGGATCGCGGGCATGACGTTCTCGTACTCCCGCAGGGTGTCGGCCAGGGCCCGGCCCTCGCGCACCCCCGCCTTGGCCGCCAGGAGGGCGTCGCCCATGACCCGGTTGCCGGCCGTGTCCGACACGATGTCGAGGGACTCCAGGATGGGCACGCCGGCCTGGATGAGGGAGCCGAAGGTGTGGGAGAAGCGGGCCAGGGCCACCTTGTGCATGAGGGGGCCGAAGATGGGGGGCTTGAGCTTCCACCCGTCCCACTTGAGCCGACCGGTGTCGGTCTTGATCCAGCGCCGGATGGCCACGACGGAGGCGACGATGACGGCCACCACCACCACCGACCACGGGCTGAGGATGATCTTGGAGATGTCGATCACGATGAGCGTGGGAGTGGGGAGCTTGGCGCCGAGGGAGCTGAAGAGCTTCTGGAACACCGGGACGATGAAGATGAGCAGGGCGAGGAAGATGATGCACATCACGGACAGGACCACGGCCGGGTAGGTCATGGCCGACCGCACCGTGCGCCGCAGGACGGCCTGCTTCTCCATGGTCTCGGCCAGGTCGAGCAGGACGGAGTCGAGGTGACCGCCGGCCTCGCCCGCCTGCACCATGGTGATGAACAGGGTGTTGAAGACCTTGGGGTGCTTGGCGCACGCAGCGGAGAGTGACGACCCCCGCTCGACGTCGAGGCGCACCTCGTTCAGGACCCGAGCCAGCTCCTTGTTCTCCACCTGGTTGGCCAGGATGCCCAGCCCCCGGACCACCGACAGGCCGGAGTCGATCATGGTGGCCAGCTGCCGGGTGGCCACGGCGATCTCGGTCAGCTTGACGCGACCGCTGATCCCGGGGATGGCGATCTCCCGGTGGACGTTGACGCGGGACTTCGGCGTCACCGAGATGGGCAGGTAGCCCATCTCCCGAAGCTTGCTGACGACGAGCGCCATGCTGTCGCCCTCGAGCTGGCCCTCGACGAGCTTGCCGGTGCGATCCCGCACCTTGTAATCGAATGTGAGTGCCATGTCGGCTCCTACGCGCTGAGGTGGTTGCGGAGGTCTTCCTCGTTCCGGCAGCGGTCGAAGGCCACGGCCTCGGTGATCTTCCCCGACTTGACCAGCTTGGCCAGGCCCTGGTCCATGGTCTGCATGCCGTACTGCCCACCGGTCTGCATGAGGGAGTAGATCTGGTGGGTCTTGGCGCTCCGCACGAGATTGCGGATTGCAGCGGTACAGACCATGACCTCGCAGCACGCCAGGCGGCCGGTGCCGTCGGCGTTGAGGAGGAGCTGCTGGGTCACGACCCCCTCGAGGGCGCCGGCCAGCATCGTCCGTACCTGCTCCTGCTGGTTGGTGGGGAAGACGTCGATGATGCGGTCGATGGTCTGCGGGGCGTCCTGGGTGTGCAGGGTGCCGAAGACGAGGTGCCCGGTCTCGGCCGCGGTGAGCGCCATCGAGATGGTCTCGAGGTCGCGCATCTCACCCACCAAGATCACGTCGGGGTCTTCACGCAGCACCCGCCGCAGGGCCTCGGAGAAGGACATGGTGTCCTGCCCCACCTCGCGCTGGTTGACCATGGCCCGCTTGTGGGTGTGGAGGAACTCGATGGGGTCCTCCACGGTGATGATGTGCAGGGGCTTGGTCTTGTTGACGATGTCGACCAGCGAGGCCAGGGTCGTGGACTTCCCGGACCCCGTGGGCCCGGTCACGAGGACCAGGCCCCGGCGCAGCTCGGTGAAGGACCGCACCGCGTCGGGGATGCCGAGCACCTCGAAGGCCGGGATCTCGTGGGGGATCGACCGCAGGGCGGCGGCCACCGTGCCGCGCTGCTGGAAGACGTTCACACGGAATCGGCCCACGTCGATGATGGAGTGCGAGGTGTCGAGCTCCTTCTCGGCCTCGAAACGCTCGCGCTGGCTCTGGGGCAGGATGCCGAAGACCATGTCGCGGATGGTCTCGTTGTCGAGGACGGGGCAGCCCTCGATGGGCCGCACCGCCCCGTGCAGCCGGACGCAGGCCGGCAGGCCCGTGGTCAGGTGGAGGTCGGAGGCCCCCACGCTCACGGCGTAGCGCAGGAGGTCGTCGAGGTGCAGGGCCTCGTCGGTGTCCCCCGGCCCGGCCGGGGCGGCCGGGAGACCCCCGTGGGAGCCGTTGCCCCCGTGGGGCCCGTTCGACCCGTTCGACCCGTTGGCGCCGTTGGACCCGTTGGCCACGACACCGGCCAGCTCCTCCATCCCGGCCCCCATGGGAGGGGCCATGGGAGCGGCGGCGGCCTCCGCCGCGGCCTGGGCCGCCGCCGCGGCGGCGGCGGCGTTGGCGGCCTGCTCGGCCTGGACCAGGAGGTGCTCGATGGCGACCGGGTTGGCCAGGACGGGTACCACGGCGAAGCCCACGAACACCGACAGGGCCCGGACGTCCTCGTCGTCGGGAGGATCCCCGAAGGCCATGGTGAGCTGGTCGCCGTCGAGGCGGTAGCCGATGGCGCGGTACTCGCGCCCCACCGCCACCGGGGTGGCGGCCAGGGCTGCGTCGCTCGGCCGGTCGCGGTAGAGGTCGACCACGGGCATCCTGGCCATCTGCGACAGCAGGCCCAGGACCACCTCCTGGGAGGTGACGTTGCGGGTGATGAGGAGGGCCGGGAACGAGGCCCCCGATGCGGTGGCCTCCTCCAGTACCGGGGTGACGGCGCTCTCGGGGGCGTAGCCGTCGGAGACCAGGGACTGGGCCAGGCGCCGGGCCCACCCCACGCGGGTGTTGGCGGAGGGGCTCATGCGACGACCCGCAGCACTTCCTCGAGGGTCGTCTCGCCCTCGAGCGCCTTGCGGAGCCCGCTCCTGCGCAGCGTCACCATGCCCTGTTCGACTGCGAGCTTGTGGATGTCATCAGCCGTGCCTCCCTCGATGATCAGTCGCTCGACGTCTTCGGTGACGACGAGCAGCTCGAGGAGCGCCTTGCGCCCCCGGTAGCCGGTCTTGGAACAGGCCGAGCACCCCACGGCCCGGTGGAGCGTGGGAGTGCCGTCGCCGGCGAACACCTCGTCCACGGGCCACCCTGCCGCCACGATGTCGGCCTCGGACGGCTCGTAGGCCTCCTTGCAGTGGGCGCACAGGCGCCGGGCCAGGCGTTGCGCCAGGGCGCCGCTGATGGCCGAGGTGACCAGGTAGGGCTCGACCCCCATCTCCACCAGGCGCATGGGGGTGCTGGCCGAGTCGTTGGTGTGCAGGGTGGCGAGGACGAGGTGCCCGGTGAGGGCCGCCTCGACCGAGATCATGGCCGTCTCCCGGTCGCGGATCTCGCCCACGAGCACGATGTCGGGGTCCGACCGCAGGATCGACCGCAGCGCCGAGGCGAAGGTGAGGCCGGCCTTGGTGTTGAGCTGGACCTGGTTGATGCCCTTGATGCGCAGTTCGACGGGATCCTCCACCGTGATGATGTTCTTCTCGGGGTTGTTGAGCGCCGCCAGGGTGGCGTAGAGGGTGGTGGTCTTCCCGCACCCCGTCGGGCCGGTGACGAGGATGGTGCCGTAGGGCTTGTTGAAGACGTTCTCGTAGATAGCGAGCAGGTCGCTGTCGAAGCCCAGGTCGTCGAAGCCGAGCAGGACGTTCGACTTGTCCAGGACCCGCATGACGACCTTCTCGCCGTAGATGGTGGGGAGGGTGGCCATGCGCAGGTCGATGGGCCGGTTGCCCACCGTCAGCGAGATGCGCCCGTCCTGGGGCAGGCGGTGCTCGGCGATGTTCATGTCCGCCATGACCTTGAGACGGGTGGTGACGGCGGCGGCGATGGCCCGGGGCGCCGTCGAGATGTCGTGGAGGACGCCGTCGATCCGGTAGCGGATGCGGAGGTTCTCCGCCGCGGGCTCGACGTGGATGTCCGAGGCCCGCTCGTTGAGGGCCTGGAGGATGAGGAGGTTCACGTAGCGGACGATGGGAGCGTCGTCCACCACGGCCTGGAGGTTGCCGAGCCCCTCGTCCGAGACGTCCTCGAAGTCCGAGGCCGCCGTGTTGGCCACCTCGGAGGCGTCGCCACCCTGGTGGTAGGCGTGGTCGATGAAGGCGTTGATCTGGGAGCGGGTGGCCACCACGGTGACGAAGTTGCGCCCGATGATGGTGCGCAGGTCGTCCATGGCGAACACGTCGGTGGGGTTCGACGCCGCCACGACGAGGACGTTGTCCCGCATGCCGATGACCAGCACGTTGTGGTGGCGGGCGGTGGCCTCGGGCAGGTTGTAGGAGGCGGCGAAGTCGACGTTCTCGACCTCGAGGTCCACGAACTCGAGGCCCATCTCCTGGGCCATGCCCCACATGAGGTCGGCCTCGGTGACGAGCCCCCGGGTGGTGAGGATGCGGGCGATGGGCTGTCCGGTGCGGTCCCGCTCGGCCAGGACCTCCTCCATGTCCTCGAGCGGGACCCGCTCGCCCTCGACCAGCACCCGGGCCAGGGGCGGGAAGCCGGCCAGCTCGCCCGTGACGTCGTCGTCGCCCTCAGGCTCGCGCTGCTCGAACTCGGCCACGACCTCCTCGACCAGGTCGGCGGCCCGCACCACGTCGTCCACGTCGCCGTCGGTGTCGGGCTCGGACCCTTGGGGGGCGTCGGGAACCTGCACCGCCGCCGGCGGAGCGGCGGCGGGTGCGGTGATGTCGAAGGGGGCGGCGCCGGGGCCGGGACGGTCCCCGGGCGGCGGGCCCTCGGCGGCGGCGACGGCACCGTCGCGCTCGCCGAAGGAGGAGTCGATGACCTCCAGGGCGGCGGCGAGCACGTCGGAGGGGTCGGTGAAGCTGCTCTCCGCCGCCCGGGGGGCGGCGCCGTTGCCGGCCGGGGCTCCGGGACCGTGATCGGCGGGAGGCGGCGGTGCCGGGTCGGTGGGAAGCGGTGCCGGTGGGGCGGCGGCGGGCTGGGGCGCCGGCGGCTGGGTGTGGGCGGCGGGGGGCGGGGAGACCGGCGCCGGGGCCACCGGGGCCGGAGCCGGGGCGGGCGGGGCGACCCGCTCGGCCGGTGGCGGCATGCGCTCCACGGGCGGGGCCGGAGCCGGGGCGGGCGGGGGAGTCGCAGGGGGCCGGGCGATCCCGGCCTCGCCCCCGTACACCCTGGTCAGGCAGGTGTCGATCTGGTCGTCACTGGCCACGACGGCCACGAACTCCCGGCCGATCACGGCCCGGAGCACGTCCATGGCCATGACGTCGGCGGGGTTGGCCATGGCCACGACCGGAGCCCCGAACTTTCGGCCGATGGGGACGACGTGGTGGCGGCGCGCCACGGCCACCGGGATCACCGATGCCACGCTGGCGTCGACGCTGAAGCGGTCGAGGTCGACGAATTCGAGGTGGTGTTCGTCCGCGAGCATCCGGACGGCATCCACGTTCCTCATGCCAGGTTGCATCGGCACGCGCCGAGCCCGGATTGAACGTTGCCCCCCAGCTCGGCCCCCGTTCGCCGGGGGCGGGTGCCGACGAGACCCCGTGGTAGCCTCCTGAACCTGTGACAGCGCCGGTCCTCGGTGGCCTTTTCCCTGGTCAGAGGTGGTGTCACTGATCCAGGACCCCGGGGTCCTGGCCCTCGCCGGGGGCCGCCCCGCCGCCACCGCCATCGCCGCCGTCTTCGGCCTGGTGATCGGCTCCTTCCTGAACGTCGTGGTCTACCGGGTGCCCAGAGGGCTGTCGGTGGCCCGGCCCGGGTCCTTCTGCCCCTCCTGCTCCGCCCCGGTGCGGGGCTACGACAACGTGCCCGTGGTGTCCTGGGTGGTCCTCCGGGGCCGGTGCCGGCACTGCGGAGCCCCCATCTCGGTGCGCTACCCGGTGGTGGAGCTCGCCACGGCCGTGGTCTTCGCCGCCGTGGCCTGGGCCCTGGGGCCGCACTGGGCCGTCCCGGGCACCTGCGTCCTGGCCGCCACCGCCCTGGCCGTGGCCGCCATCGAGCTCGACGGGGAGCTCCCCCCGCCCGAGCTGGCCTGGATCGGCGCCGGCCTGGGGCTGGCCCTCCTGGCGGTGGCGGCGGGGGCCGACCGGCGGTGGTGGCACCTCGACGGCGCCCTCATCGGGGCGGCGCTGGTCACCGGGATCGCCGTGGCGGCGTCCCGTCGGCGGGCCGGGCGGGCGGCCGTCCCGAGGATCTGGGCGCTGCTCCCTGCCGCCGTCGTCGTGGGGTGGACGGGATGGCCGGGGGTGGCCGCCGCCGTGCCGGCCACGGTGGTGGCGACGTTCGTCGTGGGGTGGAGCCGGGCCTGGGCCCGCCGCCAGCGCGGCGGCCTGGCCCTGGCCGCCGCCATCGGAGCCGCCGTGGCCGTCGTGGTGACCGCCGCCACCGGCGGGTCGATCGGCCTGTGACGCTCAGGAAGCGGCGGCGGAGACGAAGCCGCGCCCGGTGGGCACGATGCCCAGCCGCTCGAGGCGGACCTTGAGGTCGTGGGGGTTCGACGCCGCGTTCATGGCCTCGCGCAGGTCGATGGTGCCCGTCCCGAGCAGCTCGGCCAGGGACTG
>DATJOV010000235.1:0-3055 GCA_035506735.1 Acidimicrobiales bacterium
GCGGGCCGGCGACGGGGGCCGCCCCGGCGCCACCGGCGGCGGTCCCGCCCGGGCCGCCGCCGGGACGTGGAGGTTGGTGAGCGACGTCGCCCCGTCGTGGCGGGCGCTGCCCTCCCTGGCCGACGAGGCCGGGGGGGTGCCGGGCCTCGACTTCAGCTGCCCCGCCCCCGACACGTGCTACGCCGCCAACTTCGCCTCCGACGGGCCGGGAAGCGCCAGCCAGCTGATGGCCACCCACGACGGGGGCGCCACCTGGGCGCCCTCCACCCTGCCGGTGGCCCTCACGCTGTCGGGCGCCCTGGCCTGCACCGGCGCCGACACCTGCGCCGTCCTCGGCGTCGACGGCTCGGGTGGCCCCACCTTCATGGAGACGACCGACGGCGGTGCCACGTGGTCGTCGCACCCCGGACCCGCCGCCCTCACCGGCACGGGGGGGCGCATCCGGCTGTCGTGCGCCACCGCCACGTCCTGCCTGGCCGTGGCCCGGCCCGGCCCGGCCGCCGTGCCCGCCACCGGGGCGGTGACGGCCGGCGCCGACGCCTTCGCCACCTCCGACGGCGGCGCCACGTGGTCGACCTCGGCCCTGCCCGTCGACGTGCAGCCGAGGGCCCTGCAGTGCATCTCGGCCACCGACTGCGTGACGAGCGGCAACACCCCGGGCGCCGGCCTGGACCCGGCCACGGCGCGGGGCTCGGTGCTCGTCACCACCGACGGCGGTTCGACCTGGACGGCGTCGACGGTGCCGGCCGCCCTGGGCCCGTTCGGGCCGCTGGACTCGCTGGCGTGCACGGCCACGGGCACGTGCCTGGCCGACGTCTCCAGCCCCACGGCCGCCCCCGAGCTGATCGCCTCGACCGACGGGGGCGCCACCTGGGTGGTGCGGGGGGCGTCGGGCGTCCCCGACGGCGCCGTCATGAGCATCTCGTGCGCCGACGGCGCCGACTGCTTCGCCACCGGGGTCACCCGGTCCCCGGGGACGTTCACCACCATCTCCCTCGGTGCGCCCGGCTTCGCCGCCTCCACCGCCGACGGCGGTGCCACGTGGCAGGCCACGGCGCTGCCCGCCGGGGTCGGCGCCGTCGTGGCCGTCTCGTGCCCGGCCGTGTCGAGTTGCTACGCCCTGGCGGTGCACCAGGGCGGCGCCGGTGACGGGTCGCAGCCCTTCGTGCTCCTCGCCGACGGGACAGCACCCCCGGCCGGGACCTGAGCCCGGCCCCGCAGACGGCCTAGCAGCGGTAGATGCGCTCGGCGTTGGCGGCGAAGAGCCGGTCCCGGGCCTCGGGGTCGAGCCCGGCCGTGACGGCGGTGAAGGTGTCGTAGAGCTCGTCGAAGGTCCCGTGCATGGCGTCCACGGGGAAGTTGCTGGCGAAGAGGCAGCGGTCGGTGCCGAAGGCCTCGATGGCGTGCTCGAGCCAGGGGCGCAGGGCGTCGACGGCCATGGAGCCGAGGGGCATGGCCAGCCCCGAGAGCTTGCACGCCACGTTGGGCCCCAGCCCGGCCAGGGCCTCCATGCCGTCCCGCCACAGGGCGACCTCCTCGGCGCTGTCGGAGCGGGGCCAGCCGGTGTGCTCGACCACCACCCGCAGGCCGTCGTGGCCGGCGAGCTGCTCGGCCGCGGCCCGGAGCTGGTCGGGATGGGTCATGAGGTCGAAGACGAGGTCCCGCTCCTCCAGGGCCGCCAGCACCTCGGGCCGGGGCACGGGGCGGTCCAGGGGCCCCATCTGGCGCACCCCCCGGAACCGAGGCGCCGCCGACTGCTCGTCCAGGAGCGCCACGGCCTGGGCCACGGTCTCGGTGGGGGGGAGCCCCCCCACGATGGCGGCGGGCTGCCCGCCCGTGGCGGCCAGGCGGTCGAGCTCGAGGGTCTCGTCGACCGAGTGCCGCCCGGTGGCGGCGGCCACGTTGACGACCTTCTCCACCGGCCACCGGGCCGACTCGTCCCGGTAGCGCTCCATGTCGAAGCGCCGGTACATGCGGGCGGCGTCGCCCGGCCCGCCCTGCGGGGGCCGGGCCAGGTAGGGGTACCAGTCGGTGCGGGCCGGGTCCCACAGGTGGATGTGGGCGTCGACGATGCGGGCCGGGCGGTCGGTCACGGGGCGGCCTCCGCCGGGGCGGGGGCGCCCACCATCTCCCGCAGGGTGGCGTCGAGCCAGCCGGGCACGGCCGGGCCCCCGTAGGTCACGCTCCCCAGAGGACGGGGGTGGGCCCGCAGCCCCAGCCAGCCCCGGCCCACCACCAGCTCGGCCCCGGCCAGCGGGGCGGCGTCGGCCTGGGTGAGGAGGTGGGCCACCAGGGCCGCGGTGGGGCCCGCCACCACCGCTTCGGGGGCCTCCAGGCCGGCGGCGAAGGCGGCCACCCGCCCTTCGGTGACCCCGGCCGCAGCCCGGGCCAGCTGGGCCGCGGCCTGGGCCCGGCTCCGCCCCCCGGCCGTGGTGGCGTCGGTCAGGGTCACGAGGCGGACGGGGCGCCGGGCGGCGGCGGCGTAGTCGGCCACGGCTCTGGCCCAGGCGGCGTCGCCGTGGAGGGCGGCAACGATGCCGCCGTGCTCGGCCAGGGTGCGCTCCCATCCCGGGGGGGACCCCGTGGCCGGGGCCGTCCCCGACCGGGCCAGGACCACGGCGTCGAGTGAGCCGGCCGAGGCCGCCGCCGCCCCCAGGGTCCGGGCCGCCCCGGCGAAGTCGTCGGCCGGTTCGACGTGGTGGCAGGTCACCGAGCGCGCCTCCAGGGCGCCCGACAGGGCCGAGGCCAGTCCGGGGCGGTCGGCCACGACCAGGCACGAGGCCACCTCGCCCGGGGCGGAGGGGGCCGGGTCGGGCTCGTCGAAGATGGACCCGAAGCGGGGGTTGCCCCCGCCCTCGCTGGCCTGGGCCGCCTCGGCCCGGGCCAGGGCGCGCGGCACCACGGCGGCCAGGACCCGTTCCAGCGACGCCACCCCGTCGGTGCGCACCACCTCCACCAGGCGGGGCTCGTCGATCACGGCCACCTCCGAGCCCCCGGCGAAGAGGACCCGGCCGCTGCACCACCCGAAGGCGTCGCCCACGAGGAAGGCACCCAG
>DATJOV010000236.1:0-5969 GCA_035506735.1 Acidimicrobiales bacterium
TGGCCCGGGCCCAGCGCATCGACGCCGCCGGGGCCGACGAACCCCTGACGTGGGCCGAGGTCGAGCGCCAGCTGGAGCGGGTCGACCGGGCCGAGCGACGGCGGCCCGGCGTGCACCACGGCCGGCGGCGCGGCGACGCCGAAGGGGCCGACACCGCCGCCACGGCCGATCCGCCCGGTCCGGGCCCGGCGGCGGGCGGGCCGCCCTCGGGACCGGACGAGGGGGCGCCGCGCAGTCCCGCCGACGGGACGGGGCCGGTGGGCGACCCCGGTCCGGTCGGTCCCTGAACCGCCTCCCGCACGGGGGGCGACGGCCGCTCAGGCCAGGTGCAGGAACCGCAACGGCTCCTTGGCCAGCACCACCGTGGCCAGGAGGGTGTTCTGGGGGGTGGTGACCACCACCACGGCGAAATGCCCCACGCCTGAGTCGGGCACCGGACCGGCCGGCTTGGCCACCTGATCCGGTCGGAAGCGGCCCTTGTAGCCGACCACGCAGATGTTCTTCACCGGCGTGGAGGAGCGGGCCTCGATGACGGTGCGCAGGTGGTTCAGCTTGGTCAGCTCCGACGCCGAGACCAGGCGCACGCCCACGAAGGACCCCCTGCGGTGCACGGCGTCGGCGGCCACGGGCAACGCCCGGTAGCACGGGCTCGAGCTCGTTCCGAGGGTGTTGCGGGCCACGGTGCACCCCGCCAGGGCGGCCGCCCCGAGGACCAACGTCGCCGTGACCGCTGCGAAGCGCCGCCTCACGAGCCGACCTCCTCCGCCACGCCGTCGGGCACGGGCACGGGGGCACGGGCCGGTCGGCGGGCCCAGGCGAACGCCCCCCAGGTGATCCAGCCTACGGGGAGCTCCAGCCAGAAGCTGATGATGCGGTAGAGGAGCACCACCACCGTGGTCGAGCTCTGGTCGGCGCCGAAGGCGAGCAGGGCGATGGTGAGGCTTCCCTCGACCACACCGAGGCCGCCCGGGGTGATGGGGAGGTTGGCGGCCAGCTGGGCCGCGCCGTACGAGAGGAGGAGGCCGCGCCAGGGGATGCCGGCCCCCACGGCCAGGAAGCACAGGGCCAGGCAGCTGCAGTCGAGCACCCAGTTGCCGAGCCCCCACGCCAGCACGGACAGGGCCTGACGCAGCGACAGGGTGACGGTGGTGAGGCGGCGCACGAAGGCGTCGACGACGTCGCCGGCCTCGCCCCGGGGCCAGCCCACCAGACGGCGCGACCCCCGGACCGCGGCCGTCACCACCCACACCAGGGCCCGGCGTTGGACGAACACCGCACCCAGGGCGAGCGCTCCCAGCAGGACCGCGACCGTCACCCCCACCAGGTCGAGGCTGGCCCCCTCCGCCCCGGCCACGCCCACCCCCACCGCCGCCACCAGGGCCAGGCTCACCGAGGCGGACACGAACACCGCCACCAGGGTCCAGCCCGCCAGGGCGTCGTCGGCGCCTCCCTGGCGGTACTGGCGGAAGGCGAACACCGAAGCCACCACCGGTCCTCCCGGCATGGAATTGGCGATGGCGGTGGAGGCCAGGGTCACGCCGGTGAGCCGGAGCGTCGAGATCTCCACGCCACCGGCCTCGAGGAGGCGGCGCTGGACGATGCCGAAGGCGACCAGCGACCCGGCTTCGGCCACCGTCGCCACGGCAACCCACCACCAGTGCATGTGGGCCAGGGTGGAGGAGGCCCCCGTGAGCTCGCTCCGGCGCCCGGCCAGGGCCCACAGGGCCAGGCCGGCCAGGCCCAGCCCCACCACGTACTTGAGCCACGGCCAGGCCCACCGGAGCCAGCGGCGGGGGCGCCCCGAGCCGCTCACGTGGGGGCGGGCTCCACCAGGATCTTGACGTGCTCGTCCGGACGGGCCAGGGCCTCGAAGGCCCCGGGCACCCCCTCGAGGTCGACGGTGCCGGTCACCATGGGCGCCACGTCGATGCCCCCTTCGACCTGGGCGGCCAGGGCGGCGGCGAACTCGTCGGGGCCGTAGGCCAGGACGAAGCGGACCTCGAGCTCCTTGGCGATGGCGTGGAAGGGCACGATGCGGTCGGGCTCCATGCACACCCCCACCACCGTCACCCCGGTGCCGGGGGGGACGTCGCGCAGCAGCTGCTGGAGGGTGCCCGGCACCCCCACGGCCTCGAAGGCGACGAGGGGACGGCGACCGTCCACCCGCCGCCACGCCTCGACGGCGCCCTCCTGGGCGGGGTCCACCGTGGTCGTGGCCCCCAGGGCCTCGGCCACGGCCCGCCGGGCGGGGGAGAAGTCGGAGGCCACGACGACCTCCACGCCGGCGGCCACGAGGGCCGCCACCACGGCCAGCCCTATCGGCCCGCACCCCATGACCACGGCCCCGTGCCGGGGACCGGCCCCCGAACGGGCCACGGCGTGGAGGCCGACGGCGAGGGGCTCGGTGAGGGCGGCGCGCCGGGTGTCGAGGGCGTCGGGGACCTCGAGGGCGAGGGCGGCCGACAGGAGCAGGTACTCGGCGTAGCCGCCGGGGTAGTCGTTGTTGTACGCCAGCTGGTGCACGCCGGTGCCCGAGAGCACCACCGGCACCGATACGACGCGCCTCCCGGGCGCGGGGCCGGCCGTGTCGGGCCCGAGCTCGACCACCTCGCCGCAGAACTCGTGGCCCATCACGATGTCTCGGCCGAGGTCGAGGTGCGGCACCCCCAGCGCCCCGGCCCCCATCGACGGAATGAGCTCCTCGGTCATGGCCACGAAGGCCGGGGCGTGGCGCAGGAAGTGGAGGTCCGAGCCGCAGATCCCGCAGGCCAGCACGCGCACCAGGAGCTGGCCCGCCTCGGGGCGCGGCGTGGGCACGTCGTCGACCACCAGGCCGCCCCGTCGCATCACGCAGGCTCGCATCGCCGCATCCTCCCGCCCCGGAGCATGACACCGGGGGTCGCCCTCCCTAGCATGCACAACGGTGCCGAGCGCCCCCGCGGATCCCGTCTCCCCCCTCGTCCTGCGCGCCCACGTCCCGGGCACGGTGCGCGCCGCCGTGGAGACGATGGGCGGTCGGGAGGTGGTGGTGGCCCGTTCGGTGTCGGGTCACCACCGCGGTGCGCTCACCGGGGCCGACGGGGCCACCGTGGCCGAGGCGGCGGGCCGGGCCCTGGAGGAGCGCCTGCCCCTGGTGGTGGTGCTGTCGTCCTCGGGGGCCGAGGTGACCGAGGGCATCGACGCCCTCCACGGCTGGGGGGTGGCGGCCGCCGCCATGGCCGCCTGCTCGGGGGTGGTCCCGGTGCTGGCCGCCGTGACCGGCGCCGCCCTGTCGGGGCCGGCCCTGCTCCTCGGGCTGGCCGACCTCGCCGTCATGGCCCCCGAGGCCTTCGCCTACGTGTCGGGGCCGGACGCCGTGCGGAGCTTCACCGGGGAGAAGATCGGCCTCCGGGACCTGGGCGGGGCCACCGTCCACGCCACCACGAGCGGCCTGTGCGCCCTCCTGGCCGAGGACGAGGGGGCGGTGGAAGAGCTCCTGGGCGTGGTGCTCGCCTACCTCCCCGACCACGCCGACGACCCCCCGCCCCTCCTGCCCACCGACGATCCCCCGGGGCGCAGCGCCCCCGAGCTGCGCCGGATGATCCCCGCCTCCCCCACCGCCTCCTACGACGTGCGGGACGTGGCCCGGGCCTTCGTCGACGACGGCGAGCTCCTCGAGCTGCGCCCCTCCTGGGCCTCCCACCTCGTCACGGCCCTGGCCGGGATGGGGGGCCGGCCCGTGGGGATCGTGGCCAACCAACCCCGGTCCCTGGCCGGCACCCTGGACATCCCCGCCTCCCAGAAGGCGGCCCGCTTCGTGCGCTTCTGCGATGCCTTCAACCTGCCCATCCTCACCATGGTGGACACCCCGGGCTTCCTCCCCGGCAAGGACGTGGAGTGGCGGGGCATGATCCGCCACGGCGCCGAGATGGCCTTCGCCTACGCCGAGGCCACCGTGCCCCGGCTGTGCCTGGTCCTGCGCAAGGCCTTCGGCGGGGCCTACATCGTCATGGACTCCAAGGGCATGGGCAACGACCTGTGCCTGGCCTGGCCCTCGGCCGAGATCGCCGTCATGGGGGCGAGCGGGGCGGCCCAGATCCTGACCCGCAACGCCGGCGAGGAGGAGCGCCGGGCCCTGGAGGCCCGCTACGCGGCCGACCTCCTCACCCCCTGGATGGCGGCCGAGCGGGGCTTCGTGGACGAGGTCATCGACCCCGCCGACACCCGTGCCGTGCTGGTCCGGGCCCTCGAGGCCGTGGCCACCCGGCACGAGCACATCCCCGGCCGCAAGCACGACGCCGGACCCCTCTGACCCCGCCGCCCAGGCCCGGGGATTGACTCCGAGTTGATCCGACGTTGGGAAGGGCGTTAGAACGGACGCAGAGAGTGGTGACCGCAAAGGCGCGTGGCCGGGGGGCACACGGCGCCGGGGGTCCGCCTGTTCCGACGGCCCCGGGGCGGCGAAGGGACGGATGAGGCCGATGGACGAGCACCGGGACACCGAGGCAGCCGTGCCCCACGTCCTCCAGACCCTGGGCCAGTCGGGCGTGGTCGGGGTGTCGGGCGCCGACGTGGGCGCCACCCGGGAGCGCATCCGCCAGCGGCGCCTGCGTCGCCTGCTCCTGGTCCTCGTCCCCGTGGCGGCGTGGCTCGTGGTGCGGGCCTGGGTGTGGCACAAGGGGGCCTTCGGGCTTCCCCACGTCCCCGCCGGGCTCGTCCCCTACCTGCCCGGGATCGTCCTCATCGTCCTGCTGGGGGCGGTCATCGTCCTGCCCCTGCTCGGTGCGGGGCGCTCGCCCCACATCCTGTACCGCCCCAACGAGATCGACGTGAGCTTCGACGACGTGCGGGGGGCGCCGGTGCTCGTGGACGAGGTGGTGAAGACCCTCAACCTCTTCCTCGCCCACCAGACCTTCGCCGAGCACATGGGGGGCTCGGCCCGCCGGGCCATCCTCTTCGAGGGCCCGCCCGGCACGGGCAAGACCTACATGGCCAAGGCCATGGCGGCCGAGGCCGGGGTGCCCTTCCTCTTCGTGTCCTCGTCGGCCTTCCAGTCCATGTTCTACGGCCAGACCAACCGCAAGATCCGCTCCTTCTTCAAGGAGCTGCGCACCTACGCCCGGCGCGAGGGCGGGGCCATCGGCTTCATCGAGGAGATCGACGCCATCGGCGGGTCCCGGGGGGGCATGGGGGGATCGGGGCGGCACCACGACGGCGTGGCCGGTGTGGTGAACGAGCTGCTCATCCAGCTGCAGTCCTTCGACCAGCCACCGGTGGGGATGCGCATGAAGGGCGCCCTGGTCGATTTCGTGAACGCCTGGCTCCCGTCCACCCGTCACCTGCGCAAGCCCGTCGCCCCGCCCGCCAACATCCTGGTCATCGGGGCCACCAACCGCGCCGCCGACCTCGACCCCGCCCTGGTCCGGCCGGGGCGCTTCGACCGCTCCATCTACTTCGACCTGCCCTCGCGGGCGGGACGGCGCGAGATCCTCGACTACTACCTGGGCAAGAAGGCCCACGAGGCCGAGCTGGACCAGCCCGAGCGGCGCGACACCCTGGCCGCCATGACCTTCGGCTACTCCCCCGTCATGCTCGAGCACCTCCTGGACGAGGCCCTGGTGTGGGCCCTGCGGCGGGGGGCCACGGCCCTGTCGTGGAACGACATCCAGCAGGCCAAGATGACCGAGGAGATCGGCCTGGCCCAACCGGTCGAGTACGCCCAGGCCGAGCGGCGCACCATCGCCACCCACGAGTCGGGCCACGCCACCATCGCCTGGCTGGTGGGCAAGGGGCGCAAGATGGAGGTCCTCTCCGTGGTGAAGCGCAAGGAGGCCCTGGGGCTCCTGGCCCACTCCGAGGAGGAGGAGCGCTTCACCAAGACCCGCTCGGAGATCGCCGCCCTCATCCAGATCGCCTTCGGGGGGATGGCGGCCGAGGAGCTGTTCTTCGGGGAGTCGAGCACCGGGGTGGCCGCCGACCTCCAGGCCGCC
>DATJOV010000237.1:0-6518 GCA_035506735.1 Acidimicrobiales bacterium
CGCCAACGCCGTGGTGCGCCTGCGGGAGCTCTTCGCCCCGGGGGGCCTCTTCAGCGACCCCGTCACCGCCCCCACCACCGACATCGTCTCGGTCGAGGACATCACCGACGCCTCCTTCCCCGACTGGGACCAGGAGGTCACCGTCTCCCACGGGGACAGCACCGGCGGGGCCTTCGAGTGGATCGGTCGGGGCACCCTGGGGGGCACCACCCGCATCGAGCTCCACGGCTGCACCATGGTCGAGCTCGACGCCGACGGGCTCGTCACGCGCTGGCGGGACTACTTCGACCTGAAGGAGATCGAGACCCAGATGGGGTCGACCATCGCCGACTACCAGGGAGGGTCGGGAGCCTGACCCCCCTCACGGGCGCCGCCAGTCGGGGTGGAGCCCCCGCTGGCGGGCGAAGCGCTGGGCCGAGATGGTCGTCCCGTTGAGATCGGCCCGCTCCTCGGGGCTGGGCCCCCCGCCCGCGCCGGCCAGCCACGCCACGACGGACGCCGGCACCGACGGGGGCGCCCCCGGATAGCGACCGGCGAGCCCCAGGCGCTCCTGGGCGGCCGTCATGCGCTCGGTGAGGACGTACCCCGGCTCGACGTTGACGATGAAGATCCCCCGGGGTCCGAGCTCGACGGCCAGGATCCCGGCCACCCGGTGGAACGCGCCCTTGGTCACGGCGTAGCCCAGGCCCCACCCCCCCTCGCCCGTGGGAGCGGGAGGATCGGTGGTGGCCACGGCCGAGGTGATGTCGACGATGGTCCCCTCGCCCCGCTCGAGCATCCCGGGGAGCACGGCCTTGATGAGCACCAGCTGGGCCACCACGTTGGCCTCGAGCTTGGTGGCCACCGTGTCCACGTCGAGGTCGAGGAAGCGCTCCATGCTCCCCGGCCCGGTGTGCACGGCGTTGTTCACCAGCACGTCGACCCGTCCCCACCTCCCGAGCACCTCGGCCACGGCGGTGCGGAGGGCGTGACGGTCCAGGAGGTCGGCCGCCAGGGGCAGGCACCGCACCCCCAGGGCCTCCACCGCGCCGGCCGTGGTCTCGAGGCTCCCGGGGACCGGCGCCGTCCCGGCCACCGAGTCGTCGACGCCCGTTCCCTCGCGCACGGTTCTGGCCGTGATGGCCACGTCGTAGCCCGCACCCGCCAGGGCCAGGGCCGAGGCCTTGCCGATGCCACGGCTGGCCCCGCTCACCATGGCCACCCGCCGTTGCACGGGCGCCGATGGTACGCCGGTCGAACGGATCAGGCCTGGCGACGACGGGCGGCGCGCAGGCGGCGGCGCTCCCGCTCGTTGGTCCCGGCCCAGTACCCCACCAGGTCGGGGATGGCCAGGGCGTACTTGAGGCACTCGGCCCGCACCGTGCAGCGGGCACACAGCTGCTTGGCGCGGGCGGAAGGACCTCCCCGGTCGGGGATGAACATCTCCACCCGCTCTCCCCGGCAGGCCGCCAGGGTCTGCCAGCGGGGCCGCCGTAGCAGCTGGACCACCACGGGGGTCACGGTCTCGACCGCGGTGTTCCCCTCGTAGGGCTCGTTCGAGACGGCAAGACTGGTCATGTGCAGGCTTTCGGCATCCCCCGGGCCCGCCTTGAGTTGCGGCCCGGCCCGGCACCCTGCGTGAGGGGGCGGTGAGCGTGGCGCCACCAGCACCACCCTGAGCGTTCCTCCAGGCACGGCCCGGCCATGCGCCGGCCCACTCGTCCAGGTCGAGTGGGGACCGCCCCGGTCCATCGCCTCCCCGTCGTGCGAGGGGCGGTCGAATAAACGCGGTCGGCGGCACTCTGGCGGTTAGCCTCGACGGCATGCGGGTGGAGTCCGATGATCGGGTGACCATGGTCGCCCAGAGCATCCTGGCGGCGATCGTCAAGGAGGCCACCCTGCGGGGCCGCAGCGGGCCCTTCTCCCTCGACGACGTCCTCCACGCCTGGCTGGAACACGACCCCGACGTCGTGGCCGCACTCCCCGACCCCCCCGGCAGCCACGGGACGACCGAGAGCCAGCGGCGCACCTACTGGTTCTACGAGGGTTGCCAGGCCCTGGAGGAGGGCGCCGCCATCGCCGAGGTGGGCGACGGCAAGTTCGCCGTGGCCTCCCTCCCGGTGCTGGTGGCCCGGATGCTCGAGGCCGGCTCCCGGCGCGACTAGGGCCGCGTGCCCGAGACCCTCGGGCGCCCCTCGAGCTCCTCACGGACACCACGGGCTGGGTACGCTCTCCCGCCGTGGCGGAGCTGCATCTCAGCCAGGACGCCGAGGCCGACGCCCTCCTGTCGCGCGACGCCTTCGCCCTCCTGGTGGGCATGGTCCTCGACCAGCAGGTTCCCCTGGAGTGGGCCTTCGCCGCCCCGGCCGAGCTGGCCCGGCGCCTGCGGGGACGGCTCGACCCGGCCACCGTGGCCGCCACCGACCCCGACGCCCTGGCCGCCCTCTTCTCCACCAAGCCCGCCCTCCACCGCTATCCGGGCTCGATGGCGGCGCGGGTGCACGAGCTGGCCCGCATCGTGGCCGACGACTACGGCGGGCGACCCGAGAACATCTGGGTCGACGCCGACAGCGGCGCCGAGCTCCTGCGCCGGGTGAAGAAGCTTCCCGGCTTCGGCGAGCAGAAGGCCAAGATCTTCGTGGCCCTGCTGGGCAAACAGCTCGGGGTGAAACCGAGCGGCTGGCAGGCGGCGAGCAAGCCGTTCGGCGACCCCGGGACGACGTACTCGGTCGCCGACATCACCGGGCCCGACACCCTGCAGAAGGTGCGCGCCTTCAAGTCCGAGCTCAAGGCGGCGGCCAAGCGTGCCAAGGCGGCCGAGCCGCCCGCCACCTCCACCGGCTCGGCCACGTCCACCGGCGCGGCCAAGTCCCGAGCCACGGCCAAGCCCCGAGCCACGGCCAAGCCCCGAGCCACGGCCAAGTCCGGGGCCTCCACCACGTCCGGGGCCTCCGCCTCGAGACGGCGCGCCGCGCCGCGCTGAGCACCGGGTCCACACCCCGGTGACGGCGGCGTGGGACCTCGGGGCCCGTCGCCTCTATCTCTGCACCCCCGACCGTCCCGACCTCCTCACCTTCCTCCGGGCCTGTCTCGAGGGCGGGGTCGACGTGGTCCAGCTGCGCGACAAGCACCTCGAAGCCCGTCCCCTCGTGGCCCGGGCCCGCCAGGCGGCGGCGGTGTGCGCCGACTTCGGGGTCCCCTTCGTCCTCAACGACCGCCCCGATCTCGCCCTGGAGGCCGGCGCCGACGGCGTCCACGTGGGCCAGGACGACGCCCCCCCGGCACTGGCCAGGAGGATCCTCGGGCCCGGGGCCCTGGTGGGACTGTCCACCCACGCCCCGGGCGAGGTGATGGCCAGCCGGGACGAGCCCGTCGACTACGTGTCCGCCGGGCCGGTCGTGGCCACCCCGACCAAGCCGGGCCGCCCGGGGACGGGAACGGACTACGTCGCCTACGCCCGCCGCCATGCCCGCCGGCCGGTCTTCGTGACCGGGGGCGTCACCCCCTCGACGGTCCCCGCCCTGGTGGCGGCGGGGGCCCGCCACTTCGTGGTGGTCCGCTACCTCACCGAGGCCCAGGACCCCGGGGCCCGGGCCGGCCAGCTGCGCCGGGCCATCGACCTCCACCTGGCCGAGGCCGGCCCGGGCTGACCAGGCGGGCCCGCCCGGGGGCGGACCGGGCCCGGCCCGGGCTCACCCCTGGCGCTCGAGCCAGCCGGTCAGGATGGCCACGGCCCGGGGATCGGCCCGGAGCCGGTGCCCCGCCCCGGCCAGGACGTGGAGCTCGGCCCCGGTCCCGGCCGCCTCGGCCAGGACCCGGCTCCCGGCCAGGGGCACCTCCTGGTCCTCGGCCCCGTGGACGACCAGGAAGGGACGGGGCGGCACCCGGGCGGCGGCCTCGTCCGGGCGCAGGGACGTGAACGCCGCCCCCCAGGCCCGGCGGTCGGAGGGGAAGGCGGGCGAACGGATCACCCCCACCCGGCGGGCGTAGTCGATCATGCCCCGCACGTCGTGGGACCAGGCCGAGAACGTGGCCGGGGCCCCCAGGCATGCCACCCCCCGCACCCGCTCGTCCTCGGCCGCCACGCACAGGGCCAGGGCACCCCCGGTGCCGAAGCCCACCACGAACACGTCCCCGCCCCCCAGGCCGGCGCCGTGGTCGACGATGCGTCGGAGGTCGTCGTGCCACCCGTCCAGGGAGAAGTCCCCCTCGGACGACCCCACCCCCCGCAGGCACCCCACCAGCACCCGCCACTGGGTCTCGGCCGCCAGGCGGTCGGCCAGCGTCGACAGGCTGGCGCCGAGGCGCTCGGCCGAGTCGGGACCGACGGGGAAGCCGTGGCACACCACCAGGACGTGGCCCTGGACGCCCCCGGCCGAGGCTCCGTTGGCGGCGTGCACGGCCAGGGACCCCGCCGAACCCTCGATGGTCTCCCACCGGGTCGCCACCCCGTGCCCCCCAGGCCGCCCGCGCCGCGCTCGGAGCCGTGGCGAGGGGGATCAGATGCCGATGCGCTGGGCCAGCAGCTCGCGGTGGTAGGAGGGGTCCCCCAGCATGAGCTCCGAGGACTTGGCCCGCTTGAAATAGAGGTGGGCGTCGTGCTCCCAGGTGAAGCCGATCCCGCCGTGGATCTGGATGTTCTCGGCCGCGGCGTGGAAGTAGGCCTCCGAGCAGTACGACTTGGCCAGGCTGGCCACCACGGGGAGCTCGTCGGAGTCCTCGGCCGCCGCCCACCCGGCGTAGTAGGCGGCCGACTTGGCCGACTCCACCTCGAGGAGCATGTCGGCGCACTTGTGCTTGATGGCCTGGAACGAGCCGATGGGGCGGCCGAACTGGATGCGGGTCTTGGCGTACTCCACCGCCATGTCGAGGCAGCGCTGGGACCCGCCCACCTGCTCCGCCGCCAGGGCCACGGCGGCCAGGTCGAGGGCCTTCGACAGGCCCGGCCCCGCCCCCCCGTCCTCGCCGATGAGGCGGGCTGGGGTGGAGCTGAACTCCAGGCGGGCCTGCTTGCGGGTCTGGTCCATGGTGGCCAGGGGGGTGGCCCCCAGTCCCGGTGCGCCCTTCTCCACCGCGAACAGGCTCACCCCGGCCGCGCTCCGGGCCGCCACCACCACCAGGTCGGCACTGTGCCCGTCGATGACGAACATCTTGTGCCCGTCGAGCTTCCACTCCGTCCCCGACCCCGTGGCGGCCAGGGTGATCCCGTCCAGGTCCCACCGTCCGCTGTCCTCGGTGAAGGCCAGGGTGGCGACGGTCTCCCCCGAGGCGATCCCGGGGAGCAGGTCCTTCTTGGCGGCCTCGTCCCCGCACGACAGGAGGGCGTTGGCGGCCAGGCCGACGGTGGAGAAGTAGGGGGCGCACAGCAGGGCGGCGCCCATCTCCTCGAAGACCACGGTGAGCTCGACGTAGCCGAAGCCGGCCCCCCCGTACTCCTCGGGCACGGCCAGGGCCTGGAGACCCAGCTGGTTGGCCATCTGGTCCCACACGGCGCGGTCGAAGCCGTCGGTGGTCTCCATGAGGCGCCGGACCTCGCTCATGGGGGACTTGTCCTCGAGGAACCGTCGCACCGAGCGACGCAGCTCCTCCTGCTCCTCGCTGAAGGCGAAGTTCATGGCTCTTGATCCCCCTCGTCGGATCGTCGCTGCGGCCCCGCCACCCGTGGGTGGGGTGGCGCCCTCCCCGGGTCCCGACTGCACCGGCGCGTCGCCGAGGGCCGTGTCGGCCCGATGTCTACCAGACCCCGCCGGATGTTGACCAACAGGTCAAGTCCTGCTCCGGCCACTCCCCCGCCCCGTCGCCGGGGCCCCGGCGCGCCCCGCCCGGCCGCCCCCCAGGCCCGGCCCGGGACCGCCCGGGCGGCCCGCCGGGAGGGGAGGCGGCGGTGCCACCTAAGGTACCGGGGGGCCGGACGCCGGCCCGGCCCCGGCCCGGGTCACGGCACCCGGGCGACGAGGAGGGAACGATGCTCCACTACGACGACGCCCTGGTCGAGGTGCACAAGGTGGTCGTGGGCCCCATGGACAACAACGTCTACGTGGTGCGGAGCAAGGCCACGGGCGACGCCGTCCTCGTCGACGCCGCCAACGAGCACGAGCTCCTGCTGGAGATGTGCCGGGACCTCGGCGTGCGCAAGGTGATCGAGACCCACGGCCACTGGGACCACATCCAGGCCGTCCCGGCCGTGCGCGACGCCGGCTACGAGGTCTCGGTCACGGCGGCCGACGCCGAGATGCTCCCCTCCTACGACCTCCTCCTCGAGGACGACAGCGTCATCGAGGTGGGGGATCTCCGCCTCCGCACCATCGCCACCCCCGGGCACACCCCCGGGTCGATGTGCTTCACGGTCGAGGGCACCCCCCTCCTCTTCAGCGGCGACACCCTCTTCCCGGGCGGCCCGGGGGCGACCACGTTCCCCGGCGGCGACTTCCCCACCATCGTCCGCTCCATCGAGGACCGCCTCTTCGCCCGCCTGCCCGGCACCACCCTGGTCCTCCCGGGCCACGGCCAGGACACCACCATCGGCACCGAGCGGCCCC
>DATJOV010000238.1:0-3412 GCA_035506735.1 Acidimicrobiales bacterium
CCCCCGCCCCGGCCGCGGCGAGGGCCAGGCGGTGGTCGGCCGCACCCAGGGTGAGGACGATCACCACCACCTCGAGGCCCTCGAGGAAGACGCCCTTGAAGGCCACCCCGAAGGCCACGCCGTCGCGCCCGGACCCCGGCCGGGTGCTGTGGCGCAGGTCGGCGACCTGCTCGGCGAAGATGGCGTCCTCGTCGTGCTTCTCCTTCAACCCCGCAGCACGCAGGACCGCCTTGCGCAGCCACTGCAGGCCGAAGACGAGCAGCAACCCCCCCACCACCACGCGCAGGGCGTCGAGGGGCACGAGCAGCACCAGGGCGGGACCGAGGACGGCCACCAGGGCCGCCAACGTGGCCAGGGCGGCCGCCGCACCCTCCAGGGCCGAGCGCCAGCCCCGGGTGACGCCCACGGCGACGACGATGGTGAGCGCCTCGACCATCTCCACCCCGCTGGCCAGGAAGACCGATGCCACCAGGACGATGGTGCTGCTGCGCACCTCAATCCGCCCCTGGCCGCGCCGGGGCCGTGGCGCCTCGGGTCATGGGGCAAGGCTAGGCGACCACCCCGGCGGTGGCGACGGAGCCGGCCCGGTCTCGGCCGGACGCCGGGTGGGGCGCGGCGATAGGGTGCCGGTCCATGGGGAGCTGGAGCCGGGACGAGTTGCAGCGGGCCCACGACAACTTCGTGGCGGTCGCGGCCGAGGCCGGGCGCAGCGGCGACTGGGGGCCGTGGGCGGAGCTCTTCACCGAGGACGCCGAGTACATCGAGCACCACTACGGTCGCTTCTCCGGGCGCGCCGCCATCCGTGACTGGATCTCGTCGACCATGGCCGGCTGGCCCAACAACGAGATGACCATGTTCCCGCACGACTGGTGCGTCTGCGACGAGGAGCGGGGCTGGTGGATCTGCCAGATCGAGAACCGCTTCAACGACCCCGGTGACGGCGGCGTGTACCAGGCCTCGAACGTGACGGTGCTGCAGTACGCCGGGGACATGCGCTTTCGCTCCGAGGAGGACGTCTACAACCCGGCCCACTTCCTTCCCGTGGTCAAGGCGTGGATGGCCGCCTACCGGGCCCATCACCCCGGGGCCGGCTCGCCGCCCGTGGGGTGAGGGGCCCGGCTGCGGGCGTGGCCCGCACCCCCGACGACCGCTTCACGGGCCTGGCCGACTACCCCTTCCCGCCCCGCTACGTCGAGGTGGGCGGGACGGCGGACGGCGCCCTGCGCATGCACTACGCCGAGGCGGGGCCGCCCGACGGCCCCGTGGTGGTGCTCCTCCACGGCCAGCCCACCTGGTCCTACCTGTACCGCCACACCCTGGCCGTGCTGGCGGCGCGGGGCCTGCGGGCCCTGGCGCCGGACAACATCGGCTTCGGTCGCTCCGACAAGCCGCTCGAGCGCACCGACTACACCTTCGCCCGGCACGTGGCCTGGACGCTGGGTTTCGTCGACGCGCTGGGCCTGGGCGACGTGACGCTCGTCGTCCACGACTGGGGCGGGCCCCTGGGCCTCAACGCCCTGGCGGCGGTGCCGGAGCGCTTCGCCCGGGTGGTGGCGACCAACACCGTGCTCCACACCGCCGACCCCGCCCTCGACGGGGTGCTGGCCTGGGCCAACCACGGGACCGGGACGGGACGGGTCGTCCACGAGGAGGCGCTCCTCGACTACGTGGCCTACTGCGCCCGGGTGCCCGAGCTGGTGCCGAGCACCCTGGTGTACTCGGCCCGGGGGCCCCTCGACGCCGCCACCGTGCGGGCCTACGACGCCCCGTTCCCCGACACCACCTGCACGGCCGGCCTGCGCCAGATGACGGCGCTCATCCCCCTCACCCGCCGCGACCCCGGCGCCGTCATGGGGCGGGCCGCCATGGAGGCGCTGGCCCGGTTCGAGCGTCCCTTCCTGACGGTGTACTCCGACGCCGACCCCGCCACGGGCGGCTTCGAGCGGGTGTTCCAGGAGCACGTGCCCGGCGCCGCCGGTCAGGCCCACGTCACGGTGCCGGGGGTGGGCCACTTCCTGCCCGAGGAGGCCGGGGCCGAGCTCGGGGCGGTGGTGGCCGACTTCGTGGCCCGGACCTCGTGACGGCCCGCCGGCCGGCCGGGCTCAGGCCGGCGGGGCGGAGCCCGGCTGCGACGCCAGCGCCCCCTCGAGGCGCACGAGGGTCCGCTCCATGTCGCGGCGGGTCTTGCCCGACCACAGGTCCCCCAGGCGCAGGAGCAGGCGCTGGTGGTCGGTGGTGATGTCCCAGCTCTCGCGCACCAGCGTCCCCCCCTCCACCGGGGCGAGCTCGTAGCGCCACACCCGGCCCGCCAGCACGTGGCCCAGAGCCCCCTCGGGCCCGGTGCGCCAGGCGATGCGGCGGTTCTCCTCGAACTCCACCACGCGGTTCACGGTGGAGTAGCGCACCCCCATCTTCATGCGCATGCCGAAGACCGCCCCCGGGGCGAGGCGGACGGGGACCTCGGGCGGAGCCCCCTGGAGCATGCCCGAGCCGTCGATCTCGTGGTGCCGGGCCGGATCGGCCAGCAGGTCGAAGACCGCCTCGGGCGGGGCGGGGACGGTGCGCTCCACGGTGAGGACCCAGCCCTGCATGGTGTCGCCGCCCTTCTTCCCGTCCGGGGCTCGGTGGGTCGATCGGAGGCCGCCCCCGGCGCCGCTCCCCCGCTTCCGGCCCACCAGGGTCGACGCCCGGGGCCCGGGCGTCAATTCTCGATCTCGACCGGCGTCCCCGGCACCACCTGCTGGGCCAGCTTGACGATGTTGGCGTTGGGCAGCCTGACGCAGCCGTGGCTGGCATAGGTGCCGATGACCCACGGCTGGTTGGTGCCGTGGATCCCGACCTGTCCCGGGCCCCCGTCGAAGCTGTAGTAGGTGTTGGAGTAGGCCGAGGTGCCCAGGGCGTAGGGGCCGTAGGCGTCGCCGGGATCGGTCAGCTTGACGATGTAGGCCACGAAGTACGAGCCCGTGGGGGTGGGCGAGCTGGGGGCCCCGGGGGCCACGGTGGACTCGAACACGGGGGCGTTTCCGCGGTACAGGGTGAGCTGGCGCGCCGCCAGGTCGACCACGATGTGCTCGTCCACCAGGGACAGCGCCACGTCCGAGACCGGGACCCAGGCCGTGTCCTCGTTGGGGCGGACCGGGATGTAGCACTGCACCCACCCCGGCCGGCTGCTCGTCACCAGGAGCACCACGGTGGCCCCCAGGTAGTTGGGGCTCTTGAGCCCGCCCGAGGGCTTGGGCGCCCCCGGGGCCGAGTAGAGGGGCAGGTTGCGGACCTGCACCGTGGCCACCACCGAGGGGTCGACGACGGTGGTGGCGGGGGCGTCGACCAGGGCCGGGGCCGGTCCGACCAGGTCGCGCTGCCACGCCTGGGGCACGTTGGACCCGGTGGGGAGGACCGTGGTCCCCGTGAC
>DATJOV010000239.1:0-11575 GCA_035506735.1 Acidimicrobiales bacterium
TGAGGTCGTTGCGCACCCCGCTCGGGGCGTAGCCGATGGACATCGAGTTGGCGATGCCCAGGACCATGGCCCCCAGGAAGGTGAAGGGCAGGCTGCGCAGGCGCCCCACCACGGCGGCGGCGTAGCCGTAGATGACGAGGACGGTCAGGGTGGTGATGTCCATCGTCTGGCTGTTCTGCACGAGCAGGATCCCGCCCAGGCCGGCGAACATGACGCCGATCATCCAGGCGTAGGCCGAGATCCGCCCCGACGGGGCGCCGGAGAGCTGCGCCAGGGAAGGGTCGTCCACCACGGCCCGCATGGCCACCCCGGTGCGGGTGCGCTTGAAGAACAGGCGCAGGAACACCGCCACGGCCAGGGCCACCCCCACGGTGATGAGGTCGCCGGCCGACAGGGTGATGCCGGCCAGCGTGAGCGGGTTGCCGTTGACGATGTTGGGCGTGTCGTACTGGCTGTTGGCCGGGTTCCACACGATGTTGGCCACGGCCACCAGCACCAGGAGCAGGCCCAGGGTGACCGCCAGGCGGATGCTGAGCGAGGCCCCGTACAGGGGGCGCATGACGGCGCGCTCGACGATGGCGCCGAGGAGGGGGGCTCCCACCAGGAGGGTGATGGCCAGGGACACCCACACGTTCCAGCCCCAGCCCTGCCAGCACTGCCAGAACAGGTAGGCCAGGATCATCCCCATGGCCCCGTGGGCGAAGTTGAAGATGCCGGTGGTGTTGTAGGTCACCACCAGGCCGCTGGCGCTCACGGCGTAGATGGCGCCCGAGACGATGCCGGCCACGAGGAGGCTGAGGAATTCCGTCATCGGGCACCGCCCCCCTGTGATCTTCCCGCCGTGGCGCCGGCGCTCCGGCCCTCGGTCATCGCCCCCCCTGCGATTCTACGACGCTGGGCGAACCATCGGCTTGTAGCCGGATTCCTTGAGGAACCCGCTGCTGCTGCAGTAGAAGCCCACCGGCGGGGTGGGGGCCACCCGCTTGATCACCCCGTGCTGGACCTGGGCCAGCAGGAAGCATTCCGACGGGATGGCGGCGGCCGGGTCGGTGGGGGGCACGAGGCCGCCGGCGTCGAAGAAGGTGACCTTGTTGAGGGCCTGGATCAGGCCCGACCGGGTGGGGGGGTTGCCCGCCTGCTGGAGGGCCTGGACGAAGTACTCGGCCGAGGCCCAGCCGTAGACGGCCTCGATCTCGAAGTTGGCGTTGGGGTCGGCCTTCTTCATCCACTTGTCGAAGAGGGCCACGGCCGGGACCACCTTGGCGTCCTGGCCGAGGTACAGGGCGTAGCCCTGCTCGATGTACATGTTGTTGGCGGCGTTCCCGGCCAGCTTCAGCAGCTGGTCGGAATAGGCGGCGCCCTCGATGTTGATGGGGTCGAAGTTCTGCTGGGCGAACTGCTTGGCCACGTTGGCGGCGTAGTTGTCGGGCAGCTCGGTCGAGAAGAACAGCTTCACCCCCTTGTTGCGCATGGAGATGATGTCGGGCAGGAAGTCGGTGTAGAAGGGCCCGACCCCGTGGTCGTAGACGATCTTCCACCCCGCCGCCTTCATGGCCGCCTCCACGGCGTCCTCGGCCGCCTTGGTCGAGGCGGTGGCGTTCTCCCAGATGATCCCCACCTTCTTGACCGCCTGGGGGAACTTGCTGGCGAAGTACTTGAAGAACCCGAGGGGGTAGTAGTTGGCCGGGTTGGGGAGCGGGCTGTAGAGGAGGGGGTCGGTGGTGAGCCCGGGGCTGAGCGAGAAGCCCACGTCGGGCATGTGGGCCAGATCGATGAGGGGCTGCTCGGCCTCGTCCAGGAGGGAGAACCCGCCCACCAGGGCGAAGTCGCTGTGGATCTGGGCCGCCGTGGCGCTCGACACCTGCCCGGGCTCGAAGGCGCTGTCCTGGGCGTTCAGGTAGATCTTGCGCCCGTTCACCCCGCCCTTGGAGTTGATGTAGTCGAAGTAGGCCTTGGTGCCGTCCTCGGCCCCCTTGAAGAGGCCCGGGATGGGTGACGAGAGGTCGTCGACCTGCCCCACGGTCACCGAGGTGGCCGTCACCCCGGGCGTCGGTCCGGAGGACCCCCCGGAGTTGCCGCTGGGCGCGGTCGACGCCGGGCTGCCGTTGGTGGTGGTGGTGGCGGCGTTGTTGGTCTTGGACGAGCAGGCGGCCAGCGTCACACCGGCCACGCACAGCGCAAGCACCAGCGCGCCGTGCGGCACGAAGGATCGAACCCCGGGGCTCCGTCCCTTGCGGAGGGGCGGAGCCTCACTCTTCGCGTCCACTACGCCCCCCTCCGTGTCCCCATCCCCGGTGGACGGTTCCCCCTGCGGAGTCCCGTCCAGCTTGCCATGTCTCCCTGCACCCGGCCCCCGCGGCCCCCGGGATCCCCCGACGGCCGAGCGGGGGAAAGGCGGCCGGGGAGTCCCGGACCACGGGAACGCGTTCTAGTGATGCTACGTCAAGCGCCCCCGTTGTGCAGTGCCCGGGGCCGGGGAGGCCCTCAGCGGGCGGGGGCGGGGGGCGCCCCGGCGGGGGCGGGGGGCGCCCCGGCGGCCGCGGCCAGCTCGGCGTGGCGGGCCCGGGCCCCCTCGAGGAAGCGGACCACGGCGGCCACGGCGTGGGCGCTGCGCACCGAGGGCAGGACGTCGAAGGCGTGCTGGGTGTAGGGGAGCTCGGCGTAGAGCACGGGGGCCTTGGACACCGCCCGCAGGGCGGCCACGAAGCCCCGGGCCTCGGCCACCGGCACCAGGGTGTCGTTGACCCCGTGCACCACGAAGAAGGGGGGCGCGTCGGCCTGGACCCGGCACAGGGGCGAGGCGGCCTCGAACACGGCCGGGTCCTGCTCCAGGGTGCGCTTGAAGACCCGCCGCTCGAGCAGGGTGAGCAGGCCGCGGTCGTAGTGCGAGGTCCCCCTCCCGGCGGTCATGTCGTACACGCCGTAGAAGGGGACGCAGGCCTCCACCGAGGTGTCGGCGTCCTCGAAGCCGGGCTGGAAGGCGGGGTCCCCCGGCGTGAGGGCGGCCAGGGCGGCCAGGTGGCCGCCGGCCGAGCCCCCCGCCACGGCCACGAAGCCGGGGTCCCCGCCGTAGGCCGCGATGTGGGCCCGCACCCAGGCCAGGGCGAGCTTGCAGTCGACGATGTGGTCGGGCCAGGTGGCCTTGGGGCTCAGGCGGTAGTTGATCGACACCGTCACCCATCCCCGCCGGGCCAGCTCGTACAGGAGGGGGAGGCCCTGCTCGCGCTTGTCGCCGATGACCCAGGCCCCGCCGTGGATGTACACCAGGACGGGCCCGGCCGTGGGGGGGTCGGCCCGGCGGCGGAAGACGTCGAGGCGGTGGGCCCGCAGCCCGTCCCCGGCGTAGTCGACGTGGCGGGTGACCTCGGTGCCCCACACCGGGCGGGGCAGGGGGTAGGCCAGGCGGGGGAAGCGCCACATGGTGTCGCCCCCGTGGCGGGGGAGGTCCTCGACCCCGGCGGCGGGCAGGGGGACGGCCTGCTCGGCCTCGGAGAACACCAGGTGGGCCCCCCTCGACACCCGGGCGTGGGCCAGCAGCCCGGTCCAGGCCACGATGCTGATGCCCAGGCCCACCCACCCCGGCCAGTACCCGAAGGCGCCCCCGACACCGAAGGCCACGGTGGCGGCCACCTGCCACACCACGTGCCACAGGGGCAGCTCCCCCGTGTACCACCCGGCGAAGAAGCTCGGCACCAGCAGGAGCTGGTGGCGCAGGGGACGGAAGGCGTTCGCCACCAGCCCCGCCCCGACCAGGCTGACGGCCAGGTACACCCAGGACCAGGTCATGGCACCATCCTCTCTCACGGTGCGAAGATGGCGCACACATCGGCGAGGCGGACGCATCGGGCGTCGGGGGGGCCGCCGGGCGTCGCGGGCCGCACGGCCCGGTGAGCGAGCGAGGCGGCCATGGAACAACTCACGGGTCTGGACGCGAGCTTCCTGTACCTCGAGACCCCGAGCCTCCACATGCACGTGTCGATGGCGGCGGTCTTCGACCCCTCCACCGTTCCGGGGGGCTACTCCTTCGACAAGCTCCGCAGCCTGGTCGGCTCCCGGTTGGCCCGGGCCCCGATCTTCCGCCGGCGCCTGGTCGAGGTGCCCTTCCGGCTGGGGCACCCGTACTGGGTGGACGATCCCAGCTTCGACATCGACTACCACATGCGCCGGGCGGCCCTCCCCACGCCGGGGGGCATGGCCGAGCTGGGACGTTTCGTGGGCGACGTGTGCAGCCGGCAGCTCGACCGGACCAAGCCCCTGTGGGAGATGTACATCGTCGAGGGCGTGCGCATCGACCAGATCGCCGTGGTCACCAAGATCCACCACTCCACCATCGACGGGGTGTCGGGGGCCGAGCTCCTGGCCCAGCTCTTCGACCTCGAGCCCGACCCGCCCTCCGCCCCCGTCCCGGCCGCCGGGACGGGGCCGGGGGCCGAGGAGGCCCTGCCGTCCGAGGCGCACCTCGTGGGGCGCGCCCTGGCGGCGCGCGTCATCAAGCCGGTGGGGGTGGGACGGCTCATGTGGAGGACGGGACGGGCCGTGCTCGACGTGCGACGCGTGCGATCGCGCTCCAGCGGCCGGGCCGCCCTCCCTCTCACCACCCCCCGCACCTCGCTCAACGCCGCCATCACCCCGCACCGCAGCGTGGCCTTCTCCTCGATCTCCCTGGAGGACGTGAAGCGGCTGAAGCGGGCCTGCGGCACCACGGTCAACGACGTCGTGCTGGCCCTGTGCACCGGGGCCGTGCGGCGCTACCTCCTCGAGGGCGACGAGCTGCCGTCCGACCCCCTGGTGGCCACGGTCCCGGTGTCGGTGGCACCCGAGGTGGGCAACCGACGGGGCGCCAACAAGATCTCGGCCATGTTCGTGGCCCTCCCCTGCCAGATCGAGGACCCCCTGGAACGTCTCGAGGCCATCCGCCAGGGCACCAAGGGGGCCAAGGAGGAGCACAACGCCCTCGGGGCGGCCGTGCTCCTCGATTGGGCCGAGCACGCCACCCCCAACGTGTTCTCGGCCGCGGCCCGGACCTACACCCGCTTCAAGCTGGCCGACCATCACCGGCCCATCCACAGCATGATCATCTCCAACGTGCCCGGCCCCGACTTCCCCCTGTACCTGGCCGGGGCCGAGATGGTGGCGGGGTTCCCCCTGGGCCCCGTCATGGACGGGGCGGGACTGAACATCACGGTCATGAGCTACCGGGGCGTCCTCAACTGGGGGTTCATGGCCTGCACCGAGAACGTCCCCCGCACCGCCGCCCTGGCCGCCTCCGTGCCCGGTGTCCTCGACGAGCTCCTGGGCGCGGCCGGGCTGGCGCCGGCCACCCCCGCCGGGGTGGCCTCGGGGGTGCCCGAGCCCACCCCGCGGCGCAGGAGCACCGACCAGGCCCCGGGACCAGCCCCGCGACCGGCGGGCGACCCCGCGGCGGGCGACCCCGCCGCGGCCTCGGCGGCGGGCCGGCGGGCCGCCTCGGGCGCGGGCAGCCGGACCCGCCCGGCCGTGGCCGAGACAGGACCGGCCCGTGCCGGACGCTGAGGCGCCGGCCCACCGGCGCCCCGGCCCGCCCCTCGGGGTCGGCCTCGTCGGCTGCGGGATGATCGGCCAGATCCACGCCGACGGATTGCGCAAGATGGCCGAGGACGGCGAGATCGTCGCCGTCGGCGCGGCGGACCCCTCGCCCGGGTCCCGGGACGCGGTCGAACGCAACTGCCCCTTCGGCTACCTGAGCGACGACGCCCGCAAGGTGATCGAGGACCCTGCCGTCGAGGCCGTCATGATCACCTCCCCGACCGCCACCCACCGCGACCTCGTCCTGGCCACGCTGGAGGCGGGCAAGGCCCTGCTGTGCGAGAAGCCGCTGGCGCCGAGCATCGACGACGTCCGGTTCCTGTGCGACGCCGTCGAAGCCTCCGGGCGCACGGCGCAGGTGGGGTTCCACTCCCGCTTCCACCCCATCCCGGCCCGGCTCCGGCAGGCCGTCACCTCGGGCGAGCTGGGCGCGGCCATGGCCTACACGTTGCGCGACGACCAGTACTGGCCCACCGGCGACGTGGTCCCCGGCCACAGCTCGTGGCGCTCGGCCCGCTCCGAGGCCGGAGGGGGTGCCCTGCTGGAGCACTCCATCCACGCCGCCGACCTCGTGTGCTGGCTCTTCGGACCGGCCCGGCGGGTGTGGGCCCGCACCCGGTCGGTCTTCGGCTACGACGTCGAGGACGTGGCCGCCGTCACGGTCGAGCACGACTCCGGGGTGGTGGGCACCCTGCTGAGCGTGTTCAACGGGGTGCGGGGCCGCGAGGAGCGCCGCTTCGAGGTCTTCTTCGAGGGCGCCGCCGTCGAGGCCACCACCGACTTCATCGTGGGGGCGGAGGAGGACGGGCTCCTCCTGCAGCGACCGGACCGGCCCGCCGAGCGCCCCGATCTGGCCCGCATGCGCCAGGACCATTTCGCCGCCCTCGGCCTGGCCCGGCGCGACTTCGTCTTCTACACCTACCCGGCCGACCGGCACTGGGTGCAGGCCGTGGTGGCCGGGGCACCGGCGTCGCCGGGGTTCGCCGACGCCCGGCGGGCCCACGAGCTGGTCGACGCCGCCTACCGCTCGGCCGCCTCGGGCCAGGCCGAGACGGTGCCCGCCTGACGGGGGGCGGGGACCGGAGGCCGGCCGTCAGGGCTGGATCATGTAGTCACCCAGCGAGGCGTAGGCGATGAGCACCAGGGGCAGGAGCAGGGCGAAGCCCACCAGCAGGGGCTGCCAGCCCCGGCGGCGGGTGAGGGCCGCCGCCGCCACGAGCGCCGGGAAGGACCACGCCAGGAAACGTGGCTTGAAGCCGATGCTGTTGCTCACCAGCATGACGGCGAAGGCCCCGAGGCAGTAGGCGGTGACGAACGCCGGCACCCTCGCCCGTACCAGGGCCACGGCGCCGGCCACGGCCGCCCCCAACCCCAGCCACTCCATCCAACCCCGGCCCTGGTAGCCGCCGCTCCAGGGATGGACGAGCAGGAGCGCGAGCGAACGGCCGAAGTCGACGCGTGCCCCCCAGGCCTGGGCCTGGAGGTGCCACCAGAACAAGGCGTCGTGGTAGCGCAGGGCCAGGAACCCGGCGTAGGCGGCGAACCCGAGGGGCACCAGCACCACGGCGGCCAGGGCCCGGGGCGTCCGGCGGTGACGCAGGTCGTCGACCACGGCCACGACGGGCCCCAGCACCAGGGGCAGGGCCATGGGGCTGGTGGCGGTGGCGAGGGCGCCCAGCAACCCGGCCCACACCCAGCGACCCTTCACCATGCACAGCAACGACCCCGCCACGAGGGCCAGCCCCACGCACTCGCAGTAGAGCATCCCCCAGGCGACGGCCATGCCGGGGAAGACGGCGAAGAGCATGGCCGCCACCGATCCGACCCGGGCGTCGAACAGGGCCGTGCCCAGGCGCCAGACGAGCACCACCGCCACGGCGCCGCCCACGAACGACACCGCCAGGGCGGCCTGGACGGGCGTGCACCGGAGGAGCTGCACGGCCCGGATGAGGGCGGGGAACACGGGCTCGAAGCCCGGCGCGCCGTAGGCGAGCCTCCCTCCCACCCGGGGCGCCACCGCGGGGTAGCCCGTGGCCGCCACCGACAGGTACCAGTGCCCGTCCCAGGCGGTGAGCGGGCCGTCGGGCCGGGCCCCGTAGGTCAGGTGGGCGGCCAGGGCGTCGGTGAGCAGGAGGCCCAGCCGGACCACGACGTAGAGGCCGAGGAGCGGCAGTGCCGGCCGCAGGGCCCGGTAGGCGGGCTCGACCCAGGAGGCGAACCCGAGGTCCTCCCACCGCCCCCGGCGCTCCCCGTTCCCGGGGCCGGACGGCTCGGGCGGGCCGGTCCCCCCCGACCCCGCTGTCGCCGGGGCGGCGCCGGGGCGCGGCCGGTGCCCCCACAGGCCGGCCCCGGGGCCGCCGTCCACCGGCTCAGTGGTCGGGGCCCAGCTGCTCCACCTCGAGCAGCGTGAAGGCGTCGATGACCGCTCGCAGGACGTCGCGGGCCACGCGGGGGTCGAGCCCCTCCTGCGACGCCACCTCCCCGATGTGGACGAGCATCTCGTCCTCCCGGCCGCGGTCCACCACGGGCATGCCCCGGGCCCGCTTGAAGTCGATGACCTCGCTGATGAGCCGGGACCGCTCGGCCAGGACCTGGACGAAGCGCCGGTCGACGTCGTCGAGGCGGGTCCGGATCCGGGCGAGGTCGACGTCGTTGAGCTCTGGAGCCATGCCCCATCATGGCCCGCCCGGGCGGCCGGCGACGGGGCCACGCACGGGCGGACCCGTCCTCCCTACGCTCGTGCCGTGGACGGGGCCACGACGGGCGCGGGGACCGGGGGCCGGACCTGCCCGGGCTGCGGTGGTGCGGTCGCCGACGTGGAGGGGCCGGTGCATCCCTCCATGCCGGCCGCCCCGGGCTGCTGGGCCGTGTTCGCCGGCCTGTCCGACTGGCTCTCGGTCGTGGGCGGCGCCGACCCCACCACGGCCCAGCAGGCGGTCGACGCCTATGCCGTCCAGCACGGGACCGATCCCGGTCGCCGCGGCCGCCAGTCCGTGGCCGTCCACCTCATGAGCCTGGCCGCCGGCCTCGAGCGGGCCGTGCCGGGCGAGCGGCTGCGCACGCTCCTCGGGCACTGGACGCACCGGGACTACCCCCGGCTCCTCCCCGTCCCCACCGGGTACGACCTCACCGTGCTCGACGTGGCCCCCACCCCGGTGGAGGGGCGCGTCGACGCCGTGGCGGCGTGGGCGGCGGCCAGCTGGGCGGCATGGCGTGCACATCACGCCACGGTGCGGGCCTGGCTGGACGAGCGCCTCGGGTGAGCGACGGCGCCGGCGTCGTCCCGGTCACAGGGGCGGGAGCCGCTGGGGGTGCGCGAGCAGGGTGCGGTAGGGGTCGCCACGCTCGGCCACGCGCCGGCCCACGGTGCGCATGGTCCAGCCGTCGGGCCGCAACCCCGGGGTGTCGAGCTCGTCCCATTCGAGCGGCACCGACACCGGGCCGCCCGGCGCGGCCCGCACCCCGTACGGCGCCACCAGGGTCTTGTTGATGGCGTTCTGGGTGAAGTCGAGACGGGCCAGTCCGTGGCGCGCCCGCTTCTCCCACGTCCAGCTGACGAGGTCCGGGACGACCCCGCCCACGGCCCGTGACAACTGCTCGACCCAGGCCCGGGTGTCGTCGAAGCTGTAGTCGCCCTCGATGGGCACCCAGACGTGGATGCCGCGCTGTCCCGTCACCTTGGGGAGGCCGGTCACCCCCAGGTGCTCGAGGCCGGCGTGGAAGACCTTGGCCAACAGCACGACCTGGTCGAAGGTGGTGGCGGTGCCCGGGTCGATGTCGATGAGGGCCCAGGTGGGGCGGTGCACGTCGGGGAGGCGCGACGTCCAGGGATGGAGCTCGACGGCGCCGAAGTTGGCCAGCCAGGCCAGCGTGGCCACGTGGTCCGCCACGACGTAGCTGTCGCTCTTGCCCTCCCCTGCGTCGGGGTCGTGCCAGCGCGTCAGCCACTCCGGGGCGTGGGCGGGCACCTGCTTGTGCCAGAACCCGGGGCGGTCGACGCCGTTGGGGAAGCGGTGCATGTTGAGCGGCCGGTCGCGCAGGTAGGGCAGGAGGTAGGGGGCGAGCGACACGTAGTAACGCACCAGGTCGCGCTTGGTGGCGGGCGGCTCGCCCTCCCGGCCGGGGAACAGCGCCTTGTCGAGGTTGGTGAGCTTGAGGGTGCGGCCCGCCAGGTCCCACGTCCCCCCCGCCCCCAGGGCGTCGAGCGCCGCCAGCTCGTCCTCGTCGGCCCCACGCCCCTGGGCCCCGTCGGAGGCGGCACCGTCGGAGGCGGCACCGTCGGAGGCGGCGGGCGGATCCGGACGCGCCCGGGTGCCGGTGCGGGGGGCGGCGGGGCGGGGCCGGGGCGGGGCGGTCGTCCCGGCGGCCCGTCCCCCCCGTGGTGGCGGGGGATCCCCGCCGCCGTGGGGGAGTCGCTCCTCGGCCTCGGCCGGCGGGCGTCCGCCGTGCCACAGGGCGTCGGGGTCGGCGGCGACCTCCTCGTTGGTCCGCCCGCTCAGGACCGACCGGGGGTGGTCCTCGGGCCGCCAACCCGGTCGGGCGAACTCGTCGTGCTTGTGGAGCAGGAGCCACTGCTCGCGTCCCACCCGGTCGGGGCGGGTGCGCACCAGGACGAACCGTCCCCGGAGCTTCTCGCCGTGGAGGTCGACGTGGAGCTCCCCCTCGGCCACGGCCGGGGCCGGATCGTCGGTCCCGTACGGGGTGTAGGTGCCGCGGTCCCACACGATCACATCGCCCGAGCCGTACTGGCCACCGGGGATGACCCCTTCGAAGTCGCGGTACTCGAGGGGGTGGTCCTCGACGTGCACGGCCAGGGTGCGCACCGAGGGGTCGAGCGTCGGACCCCGGGGCACGGCCCAGCTCACCAGCACGCCGTGCATCTCCAGGCGCAGGTCGTAGTGGAGCCGGCGGGCCCGGTGTCGCTGCACCACGAAGCGCAGGGCGCCCTCGGCGCCGTGCTCGGTCCCCCCGGCGGGCTCGGGCGTGACGGCGAAGTCGCGCTTGGCCCGGTAGTCCCCGAGCGGTCGGCCCGGCTTGGCCCTGGGCGCCACCATGCCGGTATACCCCGGCACGGGGACCGCCCGCACCCCGGCGCCCGAGGTCAGGGTCCCGGGCGCCGGGTCCGCACGTACTCGTCGAGGCGCTCCTCGAACCAGGCGAAGGCGTCGCGCATGTCGGCCAGGCGGTCGTCGGCCCGGCCTCCCGAGGCCTCGATGGCCCGGTCTGCCACCTGGCGCAGGGTGGTGAGGCCGCGCAGCTTGGCCTCCAGGGGGGCGTCCCAGCTCCCGGCCTGCAGCCGGTAGAGGACGCGGCGCTCCCCCGGGCGCGACACCCGCTCCAGCATCCCCGCCGCCACCAGCTGGCGCACGGCCGTGCTCACCGCCGCCGCCGAGAGCTGCACCCCGGTGGCGATGTCGTGCGCCGACTGCTCGGGCGGCGTGCACACCACCATCCACGCCGTCACCCGCATGGTGGCGCGTGGGATCCCGAGCTCGGGGGCGTGGGCACCGAGCTCCTCCACGAAGGAGTGGGGCCAGTGCTCCCACGCCGGCGTGGGGGGCCGCACCGGTGCCCGGCCCCGCCGGGCGGAACGGGCCGGGGGGCTCACGCGCCCTGCACGTCGCGCCGGGCCAGGCCCAGGGTGCCCACCGCCGCCATCGCCACCCCGAGCCCGGCCATCACCGCGGCCGAGGTCCAGTCGGGGGCCACGGCCGGGGCCGCCGCCATCTGGTGGAAGAGCGAGGTGTCGAGCACCCACCGACCGAGCGCGCCGATCCCCCCCACCAGCTCCACCAGGAGCGACCACCCGATCACGGTGTAGACGACGGGACCGGTGGCCCGGGGCCACAACCCCATGGCGAGCGCACCCGCCCCCAGGACGAAGACGGCCGGAGCCACCACGTTGAGGCCGGCCCCGAGCAGTGACCCCAACCCCGCCCCCACCCCCTGCGTGGCCACGCCCAGCCAGGTGGCCAGGCCGGCGATCACGCCGCTCAGCACCACGAAGGCG
>DATJOV010000240.1:0-4202 GCA_035506735.1 Acidimicrobiales bacterium
CGTCCAGCGGTCCCACCTCGGCCAGGGCCTCGCCCCGCACGACCAGCACCGCGCCCCCCAGGAAGAAGCGCCGGGAGCGCAGGCGCAGGCGGGCCAGCCCGAGCGCCTCGGCCCACGCCCCGGCCGGGGTGTGCCAGGGCCAGCGGTTGGGGCTCGGGGCCGACCCCGCCCCCCGCAGGACGGGGGCGACGCACGCCGCCCGGGGCCGGGCCCGCAGCTCGGCGTGGAGGCGCCCCAGGGTGGCGGGGTCGATGCGGGCGTCGGGGTTGAGGAGCAGGACGTCGCCCCCGGGGTCCGGGCGCGCCGCCAGGGCCACGTTGACGGCGGCGGGGAAGCCGAGGTTGGCGCCGGGGTCCACGTAGGCGGCCCCGGCCCCCCGGACCACGGCGGCGGTGGCGGGGGAGGAGGAGTTGTCCACCACCGTCACCGGGTACCTCCCCTCCAGGGCGGCCAGGGCGCCGCCCAGGGTGGCGGGGTCGCCGTAGGCCACCACCACCACGTCGAGGGGCACCTCGGGCGCGGCCCCGGCCGTCACGGCCCCCGCTGCCCCGTCACGGCCCCCGTCACGGCTCGGCGCCCACCGGTGCGGGACGGTCCACCTCGGTGCCGGGCCCGGGCCCGTCCGGATCGGTCCCCTCGGCCCCGGCCCGGGCCGGTGCGCCCTCGGGGGCGGTGCCACGGCGCCGGCGGCGGCGGCCCAGCACGGCGGCCCCCGCCGCCCCGAGCCCGAGCCCGCCCGCCGTGACCGCCCCCACCACCAGCCCCACGCTGAAGGCCCGGGGCCAGTAGTGCAGCTCCAGGAGGTGGTGGCCGGGGGGGACGATGACCTCGAGCATGCTGCCGCCGGCCCACGAGCGCAGGGGCACGGGGCGGCCGTCCACGGTGGCGTTCCACCCCGGCACGTCGGTGAGGCGGAGGCGGATGATGCTGGCCGTGGTCCCGCCCGTGCGGGCCTCCCACGTGGCCGGCCCGGGCCGGCTCAGGTTCATGGGGTAGGTGACGGCCAGGGTGGGCAGGCGGGTCCCGGGGGGGGTGACGGGGTGCCAGGTGATCTCGTACACCCGGGGGATCGACACCAGGGTCTCGGTGCCGAGCTGGGCCACCACCGTGCTGCCGTAGATGCGGGGGTGATGGGGGGGCTCGAGGACGTAGGAGATGCCGAAGAGCCGGGCCTGGATCGAGGAGTTGACGCCGGCGCAGAACATGCCCAGCTGCACGAGCGACGGGGGCGTGCGCTGGCGGCTCACGGCGTGCCACTCCTCGAACAGGGCCTTGGGGAGGATGGGGTCGTAGACGGCGAACTCCGAGATGCCGTAGCCGTCGTTGGCGTTGGGGCGGATCCCCACCTCGTCGGGGGAGTACGTGAAGTACCGCAGGGACCGGCACGAGCCGAACCCCACCAGGGCGCTCCCCACGTCGCGCTGGAGCGTGGCGATGGCCGGGTTGGTGGGGAAGTACGAGGAGCTCACCGCCCAGAAGGGGATGCCGGCGCTGAGCCCGAAGGCGGTCTGGACGGCCAGGAGGACCACGCCCCCGGCCAGGAGGGGGGCACCCCGGCTGGCGTGGCGGGGCCGCCCCCGGCGGCTCCACAGGCCGGTGACGGCCAGCCCCACCACGACCTCGGCCCCGGGCCACAGCAGGCTGGACTGGTGCTTGGCCACCGCCCCCGAGAGGTCGAGCCAGCCCGTGACGGCCAGGGCCAGGACGAGCACCCCGGCGATGGCGAAGGCGCCGGCGGCCCAGATGGCGGGCTTGGGGTCGGACCCGGCCCGCACCAGGGCGTCGAGCCCGTAGCCGGCCAGGACGGCCAGGCCCAGGGCCAGGAGCATCACCGACCGGCTCCAGGCGATGGTGTCGCCCTCGGGCAGCACGTGCAGGGCGTTGCCCGCCGCCGCCACGAAGGTGAGGAGGCCCGTCACCACCACCACCGCCGCCAGGGCCGGCACCTCGGGCCGGCGCCACCCCGCCCGCGTCCCCACCGCCGCCAGGACCAGCACGGTGACGCCCACGTAGGCCGCCGTCTTGAAGTCCTTGCCCTGGAGCCCGGCCGCCACCAGGTTGGCGGCGTGGGTGATGCCGTAGGCGGGGGCCCCGGCCCCGCTCTGGCGGGTGGAGTTGAGCCCCAGCTGCAACCCCGGGAACAGGAGCGGCGCCCCCAGGCCCACGCCCAGGGCCCCGCCCAGGGCGATGGTCCCCAGGGGCCACAGGGCCAGGCCGCCGCCGGTGAAGGCGCGCGTGACCCCGTAGGCCACGAGGAACACGGCCAGGGCCACGGCGGTGACGATGAGGCTCTCGGGGTGGCCCCCGTAGATGGCGCTGGCCACGGTCAGGGCCAGGAGGCAGGTGTTGGCCACGGGGTGGCGCCGCCGCAGCAGGCCCACCACGGCGGCCAGGATCCATCCCGCCCAGCACGTCACCGAGGTGTGGGGCCACCCGGCGTGCACGATCATGGGGCCCGACAGCTCGAAGGCCGTCCCGGCGAAGGCGGCCGCCACGGGGCGCAGGCCGAGGACGCGGCACAGCACGTAGGCCCCTGTCCCGGCCACGGCCAGCTTGACGAGCACCGTGACGGTGAAGGCGTAGGCCACGGGGAACAGGTAGGCCACCAGGGTGGGGGGGCTGAACACCGACGACTGCCAGTTGAAGGCCAGCGGTGTGCCGAGGACGTTGTAGGGGTTCCACAGGGGGAGGTGCCCGCTGTGGACCTGGTGCCAGGCCACGTCCAGCCACGGCACGAACTGCTGGATCTGGTCGGCCAGCTCGGTGTTGTGCACCGGCGTCCCGGCCTGCCGGGTGAGGCCGAAGCGGGTGAGGATGTCGAAGGGACCGAGCGAGATCCCGGGACGCAGGGCCGGCGCCAGCACGGCGGCGGCGGCCGCCACCACCCACACGACGCCCAGCACGTCGGGGAGCGAGGCCCGCCACCCCGACCGGGGCGGCGGCGGCCCGTCGCCCTCCCCGCCCGGGGGCGGCGCCGGGGGCGGGTCGCGCCTGGGCCGGGGGAGTGCGGGGCGCGACCCGGCGGCGCGCACCGTGATGTCGTCGGAGGGCCCGACCGGGTTGTCGCCGGAGGGCCCGGCGGACGCGACCGAGCCGGCTCCCCCCCCTTGGCGCACCGTCGAAGCCTAGGCCCCGCGCCGGAGGCGCTCGATCACCTCCACCACGCGCCGTTGGTCGGCGGGGGCGAGGTTGGAGCCGCTCGGCAGGCACAGGCCGCGCTCGAACACGGCGGCCGAGACCGCCCCGCCCACGGCGGGGGCGTCGGCGAAGAGGGGCTGCAGGTGCAGCGGCTTCCACGTGGGCCGGGCCTCGATGTCCTGCGCCTCGAGGGCCAGGCGGATGGCGTCGCGGTCGGCGCCGAAGGCGGACGGGTCGACCTGGATGGCCGTGAGCCAGTCGTTGGGGACCCCGTAGGGGGCGCGGGGCATGAAGGTGATGCCGGGGGACCCCTCCAGGGCGTCGCGGTAGGCCCGGCCCACGGCGTGGCGCCGGGCCACGCGCCGGTCGAGGTCGCGCAGCTGTGCCACCCCGAGGGCGGCCAGCAGGTTGCTCAGGCGGTAGTTGAACCCGAGGTCGACGTGCTCGTAGTGGGCCTCGGGCTCGCGCGCCTGGGTGGCGAGGTGCCGGGCCCGGTCGAGGAGGGCCACGTCGTGGGACACGAGCATGCCCCCGCCGCTCGTGGTGATGATCTTGTTGCCGTTGAAGGAGAACACCCCCACGGCGCCGAACGACCCCGCCGGCCGCTCGCCGTACGTCGCCCCGAGGGCCTCGGCCGCGTCCTCGACCAGCGCCACCCCGTACTCCTGGCACAGGGGGACGAGCCGGCCGTAGTCGGCGCACTGGCCGTAGAGGTCGACGGTCACCACCGCCTTGGGGAGCGCCCCGCGCCGGGCCCGGGCCGCCAGGTCCTCGGCCACGAGATCGGGGTCGATCTGCCACGTGGCGGCGTCGCAGTCGACCAGGACGGGGCGGGCCCCGAGGTACATGGCGGTGTTGGCCGTGGCCACGAAGGTGAAGCTGGGGACGAGGACGTCGTCGCCGGGGCCGACCCCCACCAGGAGCAGGGCCAGGTGCAGGGCGGCCGTGCCGCTCGAGAGGGCCACCGCCCCGGGCACGCCCACCCGGGCCGCCAGGTCGTGCTCGAAGCGGTCCACGAAGGCGCCCAGGGGGGCGATCCACCCCGAGTCGAGGGCCTCGAGGAG
>DATJOV010000241.1:0-11751 GCA_035506735.1 Acidimicrobiales bacterium
CCGGTCCCGCCTCCCGTGGTCAGCATCCGCACTGCCCGACACACGCCGCCGGGGCCCCGGCGGTTGCAGGGAGGGGGCGACTCCCGCGCTCCGAAGGGGGAGGGGCCTACGCGCCGCCGATGGCCTGGTGCACCGAGCGCACCGCGCTTGAGCCCTCGCCCACGGCCGCCGCCACCCGCTTGACCGAGCCGGCCCGCACGTCGCCGGCGGCGAAGACCCCGGGCATGCTGGTCTCGAAGGGGAGGGGGGCCCGACCCAGCAGGCCGTAGGCGCGGTGGGTGGCGGACCGGGGGAGGGCGGTGTCGGTGACGACGAACCCGCTGCGGTCGAGGTGCAGGCCGTCGAGCCAGGCCGTGGCGGGCACGGCCCCGATGAAGCAGAACAGCCCGGCGCAGGGCACCTCGGTCTCGGTCCCCGCCCCCCGGTCGGCCAGGACGACGCGGTCGAGCCCGTCCTCCCCGTCCACGCCCACCACCTCGGTGCGCAGCTGGACGGTGATGCGGGGGTGGGCGTCGATGCGCTCCACCAGGTAGCTCGACATCCCCGCCGTGAGGTCGTCGCCCCGCACCACCAGGCGCACCCGGGAACCCTTGCCGGCCAGGAAGACGGCGGCCTGGCCGGCCGAGTTGGCCCCGCCCACCACCACCACCTCGTCCTCCGAGGCGGCGCAGGCCCGGGCCTCGAGCTCGGTGGCGGCGTAGTAGATGCCGTTGTCCTCGAAGTCGCCCCACCGGGCCAGGGGGAGCGTCCGGTAGCGGGCCCCGCTGGCCACGACGACGGCGTGGGTGGCGATGCGGGTGCCGTCGTGGAGGGCCACCACGAGCTCGCCGTCGCCGGTGGTGAGGGCCACCGACTCGCACGGGCTCGACACCCGGGCCCCGAACTTCTGGGCCTGCACCAGGGCCCGGGTGGTGAGGTCGGCCCCCGACAGCCCCGAGGGGAAGCCCAGGTAGTTCTCGATGCGCGAGCTCGGGGCCGCCTGGCCCCCCACGGCCACGCCCTCCACCAGCACGGTGTCGAGGCCCTCGGAGGCGCCGTACAGGGCGGCGGCCAGCCCGCCCGGGCCGCCCCCCACCACCACCAGGTCGACGGTGGTGCGCCCCCCGGCCCGGTAGGACAGGTTGAGGTGCTCGGCCAGGATCCCGGGGGTGGCCCGGGGCAGCACGCCCGTGGGGGTGACCACCACGGGCAGGTCGGCGACCGAGACCCCCACGGCGTCGAGGAGCTCGGTGCCGTCGGGCGTCTCGGCGTCGATCCAGGCGTGGGGGAGCTCGAGGCGCGAGGCCCAGTTGCGGAGCTTGAGGGTGTCGGCCGAGTGGGCCGCCCCCACGATCTCGACGGCGCGCGCCGCATCGCCCTGGCGCAGGAACTCGCGCCGGGCCATGAACGCGCGCAGCACGATGTCGGAGAGCTCGGCGTCGTCGGCCATGAGCCGCAGGAAGCGGTCCCGCCTCATGCGGTGGACACGTCCCCCCTTGGGCATGCGGGCGCTCAGGTAGGCGGCCTGGCCGGTGAGCATGTTGAGCTCGCCCACGAAGTTACCCTCGCCGATCGAGGCGATGACCTGGTTCGCTCCGCCCAGGGGCGAGGCCAGCTCGATGTCGACCTGGCCCTCGTCGACGAGGATGAAGTCGTAGTCGACGTCCCCGGCGAGGAACAGGGCGGTGTCCGGGGCGATCTCGGCCGGCTCCGAGGCGGCCCGCAGCCGGGCCAGCTGGGAGGGCGTGAGCCGGGGGAAGCGGTCGGCCCCGCCGTCGTCCGGCGCCATGGCGGTCACGCTATCGTGCCCGCCCGCGCCCCGTGACGGGACCCAGGCGAGGAGGTCGATCATGGACAGCACCACCGCCCCCGGTGCCGACGTCGTCACCAAGGACAGCCCCCGGTCGGTGGTGGAGACCGTGGCCCGCCTGACCGAGCAGATCGAGGCCAAGGGCATGCGGGTCTTCGCCCGGGTCGACCAGCAGGAGGCGGCCCGCTCGGTGGGGCTGGACCTGCGGGAGACGATCCTGGTCCTCTTCGGGAGCCCGGCGGCGGGCACCCCGGTGATGGACGCCGTCCCCCTGGCCGCCCTGGACCTGCCCCTCAAGGTGGTGGTGTGGGCCGACGGGGAGCGGACCAGGGTCTCCTACACCGCCCCGCCCGCCCTGGCCGCCCGCTACGGCCTGGCCCCGGACCTGGCCGCCAAGCTGGCGGGCATCGCCGGGCTCGTCGACGCCGTGGTGGCGCCCTAGCCCCGCACCGGGCTACACCAGGCGGCGCCGCACCCACCACCACGCCGCTGCCCCCACCACCACGGCGGCGGCCAGGAACAGTCCCAGTTCCGCCCACTGCAGGGGCCAGTACCGCCCGGCCGGTTGGTAGGTGACGAGCTCGTGCAGGTGGAGCTGGGCCGCGCACCGCTGGACGAGGGCGCCGATGGCCTGGGGGCCCGGGATCGACCCCGGGGTCACCCGCAGGTTGGGGCAGGAGCCGGCCGACCCCAGCCGGACGCCGGGCCCGATGTCGATGGTCAGCCCCCCGCCTCCCAGGCCGCCCTGGCTGGCCACCACGTGCCCGGCCCGGTCGAGGAGGGACTGCGACAGGACCCAGGACCCGGCCGGGAGGGGGAGGCCGGGACTCAGCGGGCCGACGGACACGGCGCTGGTGGCGAGCACTCGGGCGGGGAAGAGGTGGGGACGCACCCACACCGTGACCACGACCCGGGCCGCCACCGTCCCCACCAGCGCCACGGCCATGGCCGGCAGGGTGCGGCGCAGGACCACCCCGGCCGCCACCCCCAGGACGAAGGCGAAGGCGGCGTAGCCCGAGGGGACCACGCCCCTGGTGGCGAAGGAGGCGAAGGGGGTGCCGGCCACCCTGTCGAGGGGACCGGCCCACCACGTCACGAGCAGGCTGGCCACCCCGGCCGCCGCCACCGCCCCCAGGGTCAGCACGCCGAGCTTGGCGAGCAGCCAGCGGGACCGGGTCACCCCCTGGGTCCAGGCCAGCCGGTAGGTGCCGGTCTCGAGCTCGCGGGCCACGAGGGGCGCCCCCCAGAACATGCCGAGCAGCACGGGCACGGCCGCCACGACCACGTCGAGCCAGCCGGAGAGGAGGCCGTAGCGGGTGCGGAGGGCGGCGGCGGCGAGGGCGCAGTCGTGGGAGGCGGCGCAGTTCGCCACCGTGTCGTCGTAGGCGTGGGCCACCTGGGGCCCGGCCACGGCCACCACCACGGCCAGGGCGGCCAGCCCGGCGCCGGCCACGGCCAGGCGGAGGCGGCACTGGCGCAGGGCGACGGCGAGCACGACCCGCTGCTCAGCGCATGCGGTGGCGGACCCACCAGACGGCGGCGCCGGCCAGGAGGACGGCGGCGGCCACGAAGGTGAGGGTCTCGAACCACTGGAAGGGCCAGTACCGGTCGGCGGGCTGGTAGAGCGCCACGTCGTGGAAGCGGGCGCCCAGGGTGGCCACGCACTGCTGCAGGGGAGCCTTCAACCCGCCCGGGACGGGCACGGCGGCCGAGACGTGTCCGACGCCGGGGCCAGCGGGGGGCCCGGCGGTCCCGATGCCGGGGAGGTCGGGGCAGGCGTGGCGGAGGTCGGCCGCGGTGGGGGCCCGCCCGGCCGCGTCCTGGACGGTGGTGGACACGACCCAGGCGTTGGGGAGGGGAGGGGCCTGGCCCACCACGGTGGGCCCGCCGGGGCCCACCACGAGCCCGATGCCCGCGTCCTGGAGGGGGAGCACCTCGCGCACCGGCGCCATGAAGTGGGGTCGCAGCCAATAGGTCACCGCCAGCCGGGCGGCCACGAAGCCGGCCAGGGTCACGGCCATGGCCGGGAGGGTGCGGCGGAAGAGCACCCCGGTGGCGGCCCCCAGGGAGAAGGCGAAGGCGGCGTACCCCACCGGGACCAGGTCGAGCAGGCCGAATTGGCCGGGGCTGAAGCGGTTCTGGGCGGCGGTGACCACCGGGCTCGACCACCAGGTGGCCATGAGGCTGAGGAGACCGGCCCCGGCCATGGCCCCCAGCGCCACCACGCCGAGCTTCCCGAGCATCCAGCGCCGCCGCGTCACGCTCTGGGTCCAGGCCAGGCGGTAGGTGCCCGATTCGAGCTCGCGGGCGACGAGGGGCGCCCCCCAGAACATCCCCACCAGGGCCGGGGCCACGAGCACGACGGCCAGCACGGCCACCTGGAGGCCGCGGTCGGCCCCCGCCACCGGGTTGGAGCAGTTCGACCCGGTGGTCCCCTGGGCCCGACAGGCGGCCAGGCCGGCCCGGTACACGTCGACGAGATGGGGTCCGGTCACGGCCAGGGCCACCGCCACCGCCACCAGCGCCGCCGTCGCCACGGCGGCCTGGGAGCGGAACTGGCGCCACGCCACGGGGATCACGGCGCCACACCCAGGCGGGCCCGCCGGCCCCGGGCCGGGGCCACGGCCCGCCCCATGTACGCCAGGACCACGTCCTCGAGGCCCACCTCCTCGACCGTCCAGGCGGGATCGAGCACGGGGCCGTCGGTCCGCACGAGCAGGGTGCTCTGGCGCTCGGTGTGGCTCTCCTCGACCACCTCGATGTCCCCGGGCAGGGATGCGGGGTCGCGCCGGGGCCCGGTGAGGCGCCTGTGGGCGCCGAGGAGGGTGTCGACCTCCTCGGCCACCTGCACGTGGGAGGCCACCAGGACCACCAGGTAGTCGCACACCCGCTCGAGGTCGGCCACCAGGTGGGAGGAGAGCAGGACGCTCACCCCCTGCTCGGCCACGATCTCCATGAGGCTCTGCAGGAATTGGCGACGGGCCAGCGGGTCGAGGCTGGCCACGGGCTCGTCGAGGACCAGGAACTCGGGGCGCTTGGCGATGGCCAGGGTCAGGGCCAGCTGGGCCCGCTGGCCCCCCGACAGGGAGCCGGCGTGCTGGCGCGGATCGAGATCGAGGTCCTCGGTGCGTCGCCGGGCCAGGGCCGGGTCCCAGGTGGGGTTGAGGCGGGCCCCGAAGCGCAGGTGGTCGGCCACGGTGAGTCGGCTGTACACCGGGGCGTCCTGGGCCACGAAGCCCACCCGGGACAGCTGGGCGGCGTCGGCGGCGGGGGGGCGCCCCAGGACCTCGATGCTCCCGGCCGAGGGGGCCAGCAGGCCCACGGCCACGTGCAGCAGGGTCGACTTGCCCGCCCCGTTGGGACCCACCAGGCCCACCACGTGCCCGGCCGGGATGTCCAGGGTGCAGTCCTGGAGGGCCCAGCGCCGGCCGTAGCGCTTGCCCAGTCCCCGGGCGGCGAGGACGGCGGTCACGCTATGTCCTGCGCGGCGGCGTCACGAAAGGTGCGAAAGGAGTTCCGGAACAGGGCCTCGATGCTCTCGTCGTCGAGGCCGGCCCGGCGGGCCTTGGCCATCCAGCGCTCGAGGTCGTGGCGCAGGGGTCCGTGCGAGGCCAGGGTGCTGTCGCTCAAGGTGGCGGTCACGAACGTCCCCACCCCGGGCCGGGCCCCGGCCAGGCCCTGGTGCTCGAGCTCGCGGTAGGCCTTCAGCACCGTGTTGGGGTTGATGGCCAGCTGGGCCACCACCTCCTTGACCGTGGGGAGCTGGTCGCCCACGCCCAGCAGGCCCAGCCGCAGGGCCTGGCGCACCTGCTGGACGATCTGCAGGTAGGGCGACACCCCCGACCGGCTGTCCAGGTGGAACTCGATCACCGCCTGCCCTCCCTTGTGATGTAGGTACCTAGGTACCTAGGTAAATGTGCTCCTCCGGCTCCCGGCTGTCAAGGCGGGCCGCTCTCAAGGCGACCCGTGGCGCCGACCGATACGGAAGGTGTCCCCGTGGTGGTCACGGGGGCGCCGACGCCATCGGAGGCCCGTGTCATGAGCTCGCCCAGGCGCCAGCGCCGGACCGACGAGGCCCTGGCGGCCTGCCTCGGCCCCGGCGCTGCGGTGCGGGCCTACGCCCTCGGGAAGGCCCGGGCCGGGCTGGTCCCGGTGGGCTGCGCCGTCACCGACGCCGGGGTGGTGCTGGTGTCGGTCGCCGTGGGCCGGCGCCGGCCCAAGGCCGTGCTGGCCCGGGTTCCGCACGGTGCCCTGTTCCCGCCCAACATCACCGTGGTGGGGACGAGGGCGGTGCGCGTCAACCTCGGGACCCGGGTGGTGCGGTTCCGCCGGGCCGACTACGACGGGCTGGCCACCTCCGTGGGCGCCGACGAGAGGGGGCCGATCGTGGCCATCCCCGACAGCCGGCTGGCCTAGGAGTTCCGGCCACGGACCTTGTCGGCCCGTGGTGAGTCGACCGGTGGCGACCCCGGGCGTCGCGGGACGAGCCGGGTCTCCGGGCCGTCACCGTTGCCGGCGCGCCGTGAGGGCGAAGCCGAGCCACGACGCTCCCAGTCCGACCGCCACGCCCACGGCCGTGTCGACCAGGCGCAGGATGGGTTGCTCCCAGGCGTGGCGCGGGCTCAGGTCGGCCACCACCAGCACCACGGCCACGGTCACCACGGTGGTGATGACGTCGTCGGGCCGTCCCACCACGATCATGACCGACGCGCCGATGCCGATGAGGAGGGCCAGACCCCAGGCGTGGAAGGGGAAGAGGGCGAGGTACCCCAGGCACAGCACCATGGCCAGCGTGGTGGCCGCCATCCGGGTCAACGCCGCGCTGAAGGTCTGTTGCCGGCCGGCCCGGTACACGAAGGCGGTGGCGATCACCGCCCACATGCCGCCCAGGAGGTCGTCCGACACCGACAGCGAGTACACCCGGGCCAGCAGGTGGGTGACGAGCTCGAAGCTCGCCAGGCACGACAGGGCCAGGACGACACCGTGGACGGCGGCGTCCGGGGTCCGGCTCCGGGCGACGGCGGGCACGAGGCATGGTACGCCCGCACCCGGGAGCGATCCCGGAGCGGAACGCGCTCGAGCGCACCGAGCGCCCGGCGCCGGCTCAGGACCGGGCCAGTGCCGCCACGAAGCCGAGGGCGGGGGAGCCCACGCCCGTCATGTCGTCGTACCCCGGCCCGGTGGAGAGCGACACCGCCGCGCTGCGGCAGGTGCCGCCCGAGGGGGGGCAGTAGGTCTCGGCGCCCTGGTAGTCCACGATCCGGGTGGTGACGAAGGTGCCGGCGGCGGGATCGGCCGGATCGGCGTCGTCGATCTCGGTCTGGGCCTGGCGGGGCCCCCGCACCACGTCCACCAGCCCGGTGTGGGCCCGGGCCATGGCGTACAGGGCGGGGTTCAGGAACCCGAGGGACCGGCCCGCCCGCTGGGCTGCCAGGGCCACCACGCCGGCGAAGAGCGGGGCCGACAGGCTCGTCCCCCCGGCGCGGTACTGGCCGTAGCGGGCCCCGGTGGGGAAAGTCTCGGTCAGGCCCTCGAGGAAGCCCGTGGCGGGATCGCCGTCCATGGCCACGTCGGGCTCGACCCGCATGGGGGCGGTCCCCGTCACGGCGGCGTGGGCGGTGGCCAGGGCGCTCGGGACCACGCCCGCCTGGTACGAGGGCTGGGGGTAGTGCACGCTCGTCCCGCCCCCCGAGCCCCCCCGGTAGGCCAGGGGCAGCCACGTGCCCAGCGTGGCGGTGCTGCAGCCGGGGATGCCCAGGGCGGCACCGGTGCAGCGGTAGCTGCTGGCGCTCGACCATCCCTCCTCCTGGATGCCGAAGCCCAGCTCCAGCGTGGTGGCCCCCACCGCCGTCACCCACGGGCTCGAGGCGGGGAAATCGGCGGCGTCCTGACCGAGCTCGGAGAACTCGTCCCCCTCGTCGCCGCTGGCGAAGATGACGCTGATGCCCGTCCCCGCCGCCATGGTGAGGGCGTTCTCCACCGCCGCCCGGGTGCCGGCGTCGTCGACCACGTCGCCGCCGTCGTCGCCCCACGAGGCGCTGATGATGTCGGCCACGTGCCGGTCGACGGCCGTCTCGAATGCGGTGTACAGGCCGGCCAGGCAGTTCTTGGCGGCGACGTACACGATGTGGGCCCCAGGCGCCATGGCGTGGACGGCCTCGACGTCGAGGGTGCCCTCGCCCAGCCACCCCGGGGCGTCGCACGTGCCCTTGTCGTCGTAGCGCCCGGCGTGGATCTCGCTGAACTGCGACGAGGCGAATGGCGCACCGGGGTCGTCGACGGCGGCCTCGTGCTGGGCGTCGGCCAGCAGGGTGGACGAGCTGTAGGCGTCGACCACGGCCACCGTCTCGCCCCTGCCGGTGTCGCCGCCGGCCACGTCGGCGCTCACCCCGTAGGCGGTGCGCAGCTGGGCCGGGGTGTAGCCGCACACGGCGTAGGGGAGGGGGCTCGGGTAGCCGTTGCCGTAGGGCGGGACGGTGGTGGACCACGCCTGGCCGTAGTAGCCGGCGCACGGCGTGGCCGTCTCCTGGGCCGGTGGCGCCGCCACCTGGGGCACGGCCGGAGCCTGGTCGAGACCGAGGGTGCCGGTCACCACGCCGCTCAGGGCCACGGGCACCGACAGCGGCCCAGCCGCCAGCTGGAGGCGCCGTCCCGCCACCCGGTACCAGCCGAGGGTGGTGCCGAAGGTGCGCTCCACCCCGGCCGAGGTGCCGGTCACGGTCACGGTCAGGCGATCGGGGGTGACGCCCACCACCCGCAGCCCCCGGCCCCGCAACCAGGCCTCGACCTCGGCCACCTGGGACCGGGTCGGGCTGAAGCGGGCCTCCCACTGGGCCGGGGTCAGGAAGTGGCGGTAGACGGCGGTCCCGGGGGTGGAGACGGCCAGGGCCAGGGCGGCGGCGGCGGCCGGGTGGCGCGGCGCCAGGACCACGGCGAAGCGCACGCCGGTGCCGGGCGCCACGGCGCCGAGGGGCAGGTCGCGGCGGGCCGCGGGCGAGGCGCTGCCGGGAATGGCCGCGGTCTGGGCGGGTGCCGCCCCGGCGCCGGGGGTGCCGAGGCCGATCATGGTCCCCATCGCCACGAGGCCCGCCCCCAGGCCGACTGCGGCTCGACGGGAGATCAGCTGGACCCTCCCCTTCGTCGCGGGCTCCGACCTGCGGGTCCATGGTAGGGCGCGCCCGGTGCGGGCGCACTTGGGAGCCTGCCAGGTGGCCCACAGGGGGCTCCGATGTGGGCCCGCCAGGCTTCCCCCGTGCACCGGAGGGGCCGGGGTCCCGCTCCCGCCGGTCGCCGGGGAGGAGAGGGAACATGTCGGAGATCACGCCCCGCCATGGCGAGGTCACGGTCGAGGTGGACGACGTCGGGGACGCCTTCGTGGCCGTGTGCCGGGTCAGCCGTGCCCTGCGGCGGTCCGGTTACGGGTCCGAGGTCGACGCCTTCCTCGACGAGGCGCTCGCCGCGGGCGAGCCCACCCTGCCCACGTGCGGGCGATGGGTCCGCCTCGTCACCCCGGCTGCGCCGCGGCGCTGACGGCAGGCTCCTCGCCGCCGACCAGGGCCGGGTAGCGCTGGGCGTCGAAGCCCAGCACGAACTCGGCCAGGGGGCTCGGGAGGGCCACCACCACCCGGCGACGCCGCCGGGGACGGATCCGGGCGTAGACGTGGGTCCGGGTCACCGCCACGGAGCGGATGACGGGGTCACCGCGCAGCACGGCGTTGAGGTACCGGGCCAGGACGCAATCGGTCGAGGCGTTGGGGGTCCCCCGGGCCCCTTCGTCCTCGAGGGAGGCAGCGATCTCGGCCGGTGTGGTGCCGAGGTGCTCGAGCAGCTCCCTGATGTGGGCGCCAACCGTGTGCGACGTGTGCATGTGCCGCTCCTCGTGAGGCGACGACCGTGGCCGGGGCCGGTCGCCGTCCCCGTGCCCGGCCCCGATGGGAGCGGTACCCCCGGCCGGGCTCGTCGAATCGTGGCCGTCGCACGCGGCACGACGGCACGACGCCACGGCGGCACCACGGCACGGCGGCACCACGGCACGGCGGCACCGCCCTGCACCCCCTTGACAGTGTTCCCGGCCCGCGAGAGAGTTGTGGCTCCTGTTGCACCTGAGGTGCATGTTGTACGCCATCGACGGGACGGACGGATGGCGTGCCGGGAACGCGCCGGGGCCTGGTCCCCGACAGACGAGGAGGTCGCCGTGAAGATCGCCGATCGTGTCGAGTTGTCCGGCGGGCAGGTCGGGCGCATCATCGAATTCCCCGGTCCGGCCCACGCCGTCGTCGAGATCGTGCCGGGCGGGGCGCAGGTCGTGGTGCACCGTGACCAGATCCTGACCTGTGGCGGGCAGAGGCTGGCCGCCGTGCGCGCCGTACCCGCCGCCGTCTGAGCGCAGCCGGGTCGGGGCGGCGCCGGGCCGCCCTCCGGTACGCTGCCGCCCCGTCGCAGGCAGCGCCACGCCCCGGGGCCCGGGCCGAGGTCCGGGGGCGGATCGGGAGGACGGGACCATGGCCACCACACCGTCGGGGTCGCCCTCGGGATGGCTGTCGACGTCCCGTGCCACCACGGTCTCCGAGCTGGCGCCGGCGGGGTGGGACGACCTCGTGATCGGCCACGACGGCCGGATGCCGTCGCACCAGCTCTACAACTCGGTCACCTGGCTGCGGCGCTACGAGCTCTCGGGCGCCTTCGACCCCGTCTACCTGCTGGCCGAGGCCGGGGGGGAGGTGGTCGGGGGACTGGCCACGCACCGGGTGGGGGGGCACGAGACGACGAGCCAGATCCGGGTGGAGGACCTCGTCCCGACGGCCACGCCGCCCGGCGCCATCCCGGTCACGCCGTGCCGGGTGATCGGCGGGCTGATCGACGGCCGCAGCGGGGTTCTCACCCGGCCGGGCATGGCGCTCCACCGGCGCGCCGCCGTGCTCGACCGTCTCGTGGCCGATGCCGAGGACGTGGCCGCGGCCGGCGGGGAATGCGCCGTCCTGTGCCGCACCGTCGACGCCGGGGACCTGGTCCTGCGCCGCGTCCTGGCCCGTCGGGGCTACGCCCTGGTCCCGGGACCGGCCCACCTCGTGCTCACCGTGGCGCCGGGCGGCCTCGAGGGCTACATCGCCTCGTTCCCGCCCCGCTATCGCAACATGATCCGCCGGGAGCAGCGCAAGCTGCGGGACGCCGGGATCGCCATCACGGTGGAGCCACTGACCCGGGAGCTGATCCCGGCCGTGCTCCCCCTGGTGGCGCAGCTGTCGGACAAGCACCACCTGGGGGTGGCGGCCGAGGCCGTGCGGGGCGAGCTCGAGCTCACCCGGCGGGCGTGGAAGGAGCGAGCCCACGCTGTGGTGGCCCGGGCCGGCGACCGGCCGGTGGGATTCCTCGAGGTGGTCGAGTACCGCGGCAACGCCTGGGCCCAGCAGGCCGGGTTCGACTACGAGCACAACGGGTCCCTCCCCGTCTACTTCGGCGTGCTCTTCTACGGCCTCATGGACTTCGCCGCCGCCGCCGGCTTCACGCGCATCGACTACCGCTACAGCACCGACGCCCCCAAGACCTCCCGCGGCTGCGCCGCCCTTGCCACGGTGCGGGCCGTGCGCCTCCTCGACCCGGCCACACATCACCGCCTCGTGGCCGCGCTGGCCCCGACGGGCTGAGGGCGCCGCCCGCCCGGTGAGCCGGGGCGGCGAGGGTCAGCGCCGGGTGACGGGCAGGGCCTCGGCCAGGCGGCGGTAGGCGGCCAGGGGAAAGCCGGTCTCGGCGCTCAGCACCTGGACGCACACGTGATCGGCGCCGGCGTCGAGGTGGGCGTGCACCCGCCGGGCGATGTCCTCGACCCCGCCGCACGCCACCACGGCGTCCACCAGGGGGTCGCTCCCGGCCCCGGCGAGGTCGTCCTCGCCGAAGCCGAGGGAGCGGAGGTTCTCGGCGTAGTTGGGCAGGGAGAGGTAGCCGGCGGTGAAGGACCGGGCCAG
>DATJOV010000242.1:0-7664 GCA_035506735.1 Acidimicrobiales bacterium
GCGACGACCTCGAGATCTCCCTGGGCGCCCGCCCCGGCCGCACCCACGCCTCGCAGGGAGAGCAGCGCAGCGTCGCCCTGGCCCTGCGGCTGGCGTCGCACGGGTTGCGCAGCGCCGACGAGGGTGAACCCCCCGTGCTCCTGCTCGACGACGTCTTCTCCGAGCTCGACGCCGGACGGGCCGCCGCCCTGGTGGCGCTGCTGCCCCCCGGGCAGGTGCTCCTGACCACGGCCGTGGATCCGCCCGCCTCGGTGCGGGCCGACCGCGTGGTCGAGGTGGCGGCGGGCACGGTGGCGGTGGCGGGACGGGGATCGTGAGCGTCCGGGGCGACCCCGGTCGGGGCGGCGGCGGCCGGCGCCGGGGCGAGGGACCGGTGCCCATCGGTGCCCTCCTGGGCGACGTCGCCAGTCGCCTGGGGGCGGGACGGGCCGACGTGGTGGGGAGCGTGTTCGTGCGGTGGGAGGAGGTCGTGGGCCCGTCGGTGGCGGCCCACGTCCGTCCCCTGCGCATGGAGGGCGTCACCCTGGTGGTGGCGGCCGACCATCCCGCCTGGGCCACGCAGATCCGCCAGCTGACGCCCGACATCCTGCGCCGCCTGGCCGACGTGTGCGGCGAGGACTGTGTCCCCGAGCGCCTCGACGTGCGGGTCCGGCGGTGAGGCGCGACGGGCCCGGAAAACGGGCCCCGGCGGCGTGGTCGCGCCGGGTCGCGCGCCCGTCCCGGGACCGGTGCACGGGGCCCCCACCAGGCCCGCCGCGCCACCCCCGGCTGGTAGACTGCAGGGGAACGGAAAACGCAGATCCTGAGCTCGTCGCGGGTTCGTGCCGGGTCGAGGCGTACCCCGTCGGACGTAGTGCAGAAAGGGTGCGCGCGTGGCGCTGAAGACCGACGAACCGGTGGTCCCGGATGCCGCCGCCGGCTCCTACGACGCCTCCGACATCACCGTTCTCGAAGGGCTCGAGCCGGTGCGGGCCCGCCCCGGGATGTACATCGGGTCGACCGGCCCCTCCGGGCTCCACCACCTGGTGTGGGAGGTGGTCGACAACTCTGTGGACGAGGCCATGGCCGGCTTCGCCACCCGCATCGACGTGACGCTGCTGGCCGACGGCGGTTGCCGGGTGACCGACAACGGGCGGGGGATCCCGGTCGGGCCCCACGAGCAGTACCCCGAGCTCTCGGCGGCCGAGCTCGTGCTCACCACGCTCCACGCCGGGGGGAAGTTCGGGGGCTCGGGCTACAAGGTGTCCGGCGGCCTGCACGGGGTGGGGGTCTCGGTGGTGAACGCCCTGTCGACCCGCCTGGTCCTCGAGATCGACCGGGACGGGAAGCACCACGTGGCCGAGTTCGCCAACGGGGGCGAGCTGGTCGAGAAGCTCAAGGACACCGGGCCCTCCCCCCGGGGCCGCACCGGCACCACGGTGACGTTCTGGCCCGATCCGACCATCTTCGAGGAGACCGAGTTCCGGGCCCAGACCATCCTGGAGCGTCTCCAGATCATGGCCTTCCTCAACCGGGACCTCGAGATCCGCTTCCGCGACGAGCGCGCCGGGCGCCAGGAGCCCGAGACCAGGTACCAGTACCACAACGGGATCGTCGACTACGTGAAGCACCTCAACGCCTCCAAGGAGGCGTTGTTCCGGCGGGTGTGCTCCTACTCCCAGAGCGAGGACGACCAGGAGGTGGAGGTGGCCCTGCAGTGGAACACCGGGTTCCACGAGTCCATCCACTCCTTCGCCAACGGCATCTCCACCCTCGAGGGCGGTATGCACGAGGAGGGCTTCCGCAAGGCCCTCACCAACGCCGTGAACCGCTATGCCCGTGCCAAGGGCACCCTCAAGGAGAAGGACGACAACTTCGACGGCGGGGACATCCGCGAGGGGCTCACCGCCATCATCTCGGTGCGCCTGCGCGAGCCCCAGTTCGAGGGGCAGACCAAGGCCAAGCTGGGCAACGTCTCGGTCCGCTCCCTGGTGGAACGGGCCACCAACGAGAAGCTGGGGGAGTGGCTCGAGGAGAACCCCCGCGAGGCCAACCAGATCGTGCAGAAGTCGACCCTGGCGTCCCGGGCCCGCCTGGCGGCGCGCGCGGCGCGGGACCTGACGAGGCGCAAGTCGGCCCTCGGGGGGGCGGGCCTGCCCGGCAAGCTGGTGGACTGCTCGGCCCGCGACCCGCGCGAGGGTGAGCTGTTCATCGTGGAGGGGAACTCGGCCGGGGGATCGGCCAAGGACGCCCGCAACCCCCGGACCCAGGCCATCCTCCCCATCCGGGGCAAGATCCTCAACGTCGAGCGGGCCCGCATCGACAAGATGCTCAAGAACGCCGAGATCCAGGCGCTCATCTCGGCCATCGGGGCCGGCCTGGCCGACGAGTTCGACGTGGAGAAGATCCGCTACCACAAGGTCATCGTCCTGGCCGACGCCGACGTGGACGGCTCGCACATCCGCACGCTCCTGCTCACCTTCTTCTTCCGCCAGATGCGGCCCCTGGTCGAGGGGGGCTTCGTCTACGTGGCCCAGCCCCCCCTGTACTCCACCCTGGTGGGGCGGGAGAAGGTGTACCTGAAGGACGACGCCGCCCGGGACGCCTTCCTGGCCGAGCGCCCCGACCACAAGCAGGAGTTCCAGCGGCTGAAGGGCCTGGGCGAGATGGACTTCCACGAGCTGCGCGACACCACCATGGACCCGGCCCGGCGGTCGCTGCTGCAGATCGGCGTGGAGCAGGCCGCTCTGGCCGACGAGGTGTGCTCCATCCTCATGGGTGACGACGTCGACCTGCGCCGCCACTTCATCCAGACCAACGCCAAGGACGTTCGCTTCCTCGACATCTGAGGTGGCAGCCGGGCGCGGGCCGCCGCGCCGGAACGACGAGGACGGAGAGATGCCCAGACGCGCCAGGTCAGGCGGTGGAGAGGGGGACGGCGACGCCGGCACCCCCGTGCCCGAGCCCGCCGCCATCGAGCCCATCGAGATCCAGGAGGAGATGGAGCGCTCCTTCCTCGAGTACTCCATGTCGGTCATCGTGTCGCGGGCCCTCCCCGACGTGCGCGACGGCCTCAAGCCCGTCCACCGCCGGATCCTGTACTCCATGTACGAGCAGGGCCTGCGGCCCGACCGGCCCCACGTCAAGTGCGCCAAGGCCGTGGGCGAGGTCATGGGCAACTACCACCCCCACGGCGACACGGCCATCTACGACGCCCTGGTGCGCATGGCCCAGGACTTCAGCCTGCGCCATCTCCTCATCGACGGCCACGGCAACTTCGGCGGGCGCGGCCCCGAGGAGGGGCCGGCCGCCATGCGCTACACCGAGTGCCGGCTCACCAGCCTGGCCATGGAGATGCTGGCCGGGATCGACCAGGAGACCATCGACTTCGTCGGCAACTACGACGGCAGCACGGAGGAGCCGGTGGTCCTGCCGGCCCGGTTCCCCAACCTCCTCGTCAACGGCTCCCAGGGCATCGCCGTGGGCATGGCCACCAACATCCCGCCCCACAACATGGGCGAGGTGATCGACGCCGTGGTGCACCTCCTGGACCACCCCGACGCCGGCCCGGACGAGCTCATGCAGTTCGTGAAGGGCCCCGACTTCCCTACCGGTGCGCAGATCCTTGGCCGCCAGGGGATCCTCGACGCCTTCCGCACCGGCAAGGGTTCCATCAAGATGCGGGGCCTGGCCGAGGTGGACGAGTCCCGGGGCGCCACCCGCATCGTGGTGACCGACATCCCCTTCCAGACCTCGGTCGAGGTCATCGAGCAGAAGATCGGGGAGCTGGCCAACGCCGGGGTCCTCGAGGGGATCTCCGACGTGCAGAACGACTCGGCCGGGCGCCTGCCGCGGCTGGTGATCACCCTCAAGCGCGACGCCAACGCCAACGTGGTGCTGAACAACCTCTACAAGCACACGCCCCTGCAGACCAACTTCCCCGTCAACATGGTGGCCCTGGTGGACGGGGTGCCCCGGACCCTGAACCTGGCCGAGGTGCTCGGGTACTACGTCGACCACCAGATCGAGGTGGTGACCAGGCGCTCGGACTTCCTCCTGCGCAAGGCCCGGGCCCGGGCCCACATCGTCGAGGGCCTGCTGCGGGCCATCGACATGCTCGACGCCGTCATCGCCGCCATCCGGGCGTCCGAGGACCGACCCGCGGCCCGCGCCGCCCTCATGGCCGAGCCCTTCTCCTTCAGCGAGGAACAGGCCGAGCACATCCTGGACATGACCCTGGCCCGCCTCACCCGCCTGGGCCGCACCAACCTCGAGGAGGAGATGGCCTCGCTGCGGACCGAGATCGCCGAGCTCGAGGCCATCCTCGGCGATCCGGCCCGCCTGCGCGGCGTCATCGCCACCGAGCTGGGCGAGATCCGGCAGAAGTACGCCAACGAGCGGCGCACCGTGATCACCCACGATCCGGGTGAGCTCGGGGTGGAGGACCTCATCAGCGACGAGGAGATCGTGGTCACCATGACCCGGGCCGGCTACATCAAGGCCGTGCCCGCCGTGTCCTTCCGCACCCAGGGCAGGGGCGGGCGCGGGGTGCAGGGGGCGCGGCTCAAGGAGGAGGACCTCGTCGACAACGTGGTGCACACCACCACGCTGGCCCACCTGCTCCTCTTCTCCAACCGGGGACGGGTCTACCGCCTCCGGGCCCACGAGGTACCCATGAAGGAGCGCACGGCCCGGGGGACGGCCGTGGTCAACCTTCTCCCCCTGGCCCCCGATGAGACCATCCAGGCCATCGTGGCCACACGCGACTTCGACTCCGGCGGCTACCTCCTCTTCGCCACCAAGCAGGGGCAGGTGAAGAAGACGGCCTTCACCGAGTACGACAAGTCCCGGCGGGAGGGCTTCATCGCCATCGCCCTGCGCGACGGGGACGAGCTGGTCCGGGTGGTGGCCACCTCGGGGGACGACGACGTGGTCCTGGTGAGCCGCAACGGCAACGGCATCCGCTTCTCCGAGGACGACGTCCGGTCCATGGGCCGCGACGCGGCGGGGGTGCGGGGCATGCGCCTGCGGGCCGGGGACGAGGTGGTGTCGTGCGACGTGGTGCGTCCCGACGCCGACATCATCATCGTGACCGACGCCGGCTACGGCAAGCGGACCAAGACCGACCACTTCGGCCGCCAGGGCCGGGGCGGCCAGGGGGTGCGGGCCATCCGCCTCACCGCCGTGCGGGGCCGGGTGGTGTCGGCCTTCATGGCCGGGCTCGACGACGAGATCCTCCTGGTCTCGACGGGGGGCATCGTCATCCGTACTGCCGTGCGGGAGATCGCCGCCCAGGGGCGCGACGCCACCGGGGTGCGCCTCATGAGCCTGGAGGAGGGCCACCACGTGGCGGCCGTGGCCGCCGTGACGGGCGAAGAGGGCGACTGAGCGCCCCCGCCGGTCAGTCCGGGGCGGGCCCCGGGGCCACCCCGTCGAAGCGGACCGGGAGGCGCGGCGGCGAGCGGAAGGCCATGCCCTCGACGTGGACCGGTCCCGCCTCGGGGTCGAGGCGCAGGCCCCGGAGGCGCTCGATCACCGCCCCCAGCCCGACGCGCAGCTCCATGCGGGCCAGGTGCATGCCCAGGCACTGGTGGCGCCCGGTCCCGAAGGCGATGTGGGCCGGGCCGGTGCGGTCGAGGTCCCACACGTCGGGGCGGTCGTAGCGGGTCTCGTCGCGGTTGGCCGATCCCGTGGCGCACACCAGCGACATCCCGGCCGGGACCTCGACCCCGTCGATGACCACGGGGCAGGTGGTCTCGCGGTTGACCATGGTCACCGAGGTCTCCCAGCGGAGGGTCTCCTCCACCACGTCCTCGAGGAGCTCGGGACGGGCCCGCACCCGCTCCAGGACCCCGGGGGTGCTGAGCAGGGCGTAGAGGCAGGACCCCATGGCGGCGTAGGTGGTCTCGGCCCCGGCCGGGAGCAGCAGGCGCAGGAACCCGTAGATGTGCTCGTCGGAGAGGCGCTCGCCGTCGATCTCGGCCGTGACGATGTCCGACACCAGGTCGTCGCCGGGGCGGGCCCGGCGCTCCTCCACGATGGGGGTGAGGTAGTCCCGCAGGGCGGACGACGCCGCCACCGAGACCCCGTAGTCCTCGGGCCCCTTGTTCATGTCCAGGGCCCAGGCGTGGAAGCGGGCGTGGTCGGCGGCGGGGACGCCGAGGACCCCGGCGATGACCTGGACCGGGAAGCGGCTGGTGATCTCGGTCACCAGGTCCGCCCCGTCCCGGCCGGCCAGGCCGTCGATGAGCCCGTGGATGAGGGGGCCGATGAGCTCGGTCTCCCACCGGGCCAGGGCCGAGGGCCGGAAGGCGTGGGCCACCAGGTTGCGGTGGCGGCGGTGCTCCTCGCCGTCCATGGCCAGGATGACGGTCCCCATGACCGGGCCCATGGTGTCGGCGTTGACGCGGGAGGAGAACCGCTCGGCGTCACGCAGCACCCGCTCCACGTCGGCGTGGCGGGTCACGAGCCACAGGTCGTTCATCCCACCGAAGGGCCCGACCGGCCGCTCGCGCCGGCACTGGGCCCAGTAGTCGTAGATGTCGGGGGCGGGGCCGCCCTCGGGGCCCCGGTCCCCGGGGCCCGCCCCGCCGTTGTCGATCATCGCCACCTCCCGGGCCCCCCCGCCACAGGGCAAGTCTGGCAGGGCGGGCCCGTGGGGGAGGCAAGTGGACGCCGGGGCCGGGCCTGGCCAGGATGCACCGGTGCCCGCTGACGTCCCCACCATCCTGGCCACGAGCGGGGGATTCCTCCCCGGCGACCGGACAGCCCTGCGCCCCGGCCCCCTCCTCGACCACGCCGTGGCCCTGGCCCGCCCCGCCTCGGTGCCGAGGATCTGCTTCGTGGGCACGGCCCTGGGTGACCAGGCCCACTGGGCCGCCGCCATCCACGCCGCCTACTACGAGCGTGACGCCGTCGTCACCCACTGCAACCTCTTCCCCATGCCGAACCTGGCCGACGCCGAGGCCCACCTCCGCTCCCGGGACGTGGTGTGGGTGGGCGGGGGCAGCACCGCCAACCTGCTGGCGCTGTGGCGACTGCACGGTCTGGACCGCATCCTGCGGGGGTGCTGGGAGTCAGGGGTGGTCCTGGGCGGGGTCTCGGCCGGATCCCTGTGCTGGCACACGGGGGGCACCACCGACTCCTTCGGGCCCGTCCTGGCCCCGGTGACCGACGCCCTCGGCTTCCTGCCGTGGTCGAACGGGGTCCACTACGACAGCGAGGAGCAGCGTCGGCCCTTGTTCCAGCGCCTGATGAGCGAGGGGACCCTGCCCGCCGGCTACGCCACCGACAACGGTGTGGGGCTGCACTACGAGGGCACGGAGCTGGCCGAGGCCGTGACCGAGGTCGCCGGCAAGGGGGCCTACTTCGTCGAGCGCGGACCCGACGGGGTCCGGGAGACCCGCATCGAACCCCGGGTCCTCCCCGGCGCCGCCGGCTGAGCCTCCGACGGGCCGCCGGGAGACCTCGGACCAGGCTCCGTCCGCGAGCCGGCCCGATCCAGTGGCGGTGATGCGGGCTCCCGCAGGACGCTCAGCCCACAGCTCCTTGTGCCCAGGTGGCCCCGCTGTCCGCCGACGTCCACGCCACGGGCCCGGAACTGTCGGCGCCGACGATCGTGCACGTCGAATCGTTCGGGCAGGCGATGCCGATCGGACCCAAGGTGGCGCTGTCGAGGCCGTAGG